>CAZZAQ010000165.1:0-6003 GCA_964652165.1 uncultured Bifidobacterium sp. | reverse complement strand
GTAATCTCAATTCCGAACGAATTCCTATGAGCGCTCTGTTGGAAGTCGAAAAGCTGTTGACCGAACTCTCCGCCGCCGAGAAGGCGCAGGTGATTCAGTGGGCCGCCCGCGAATTGGGAGACGCCTTTCCGGGCGTCGAGAGCGTGCCGGGCGTTTGCGGTGGCGAGCCTTGCATCGTGCGCACGCGCATTCCCGTCTGGGTTCTGGAACAAGCCCGGCGAAGCGGAGTGACCGAAGCCGAACTGCTGCGCTGCTATCCCACCTTGCGCGCCGAAGACCTCGCCAATGCCTGGGCCTACGTTCGCGCGCATCGCGCCGAGATCGAACAACAGATCCGCGAGAACGAAGCCGCCTGAGCATGGCTCGCTTCTACGCCAACGAGAACTTCCCGCTCCCGGTCGTGCTCGAACTTCGTCGCCTGGGCCACGAGGCCCTCACCATCCAGGAGAGCGGCAAAGCCGGCCAGCGCGTGACCGATGAGCAAGTGCTCGCCTTTGCCACCGGAGAGAACCGGGCCGTCCTCACCATCAACCGGAAGCATTTCATCCGCCTCCATCGGGAGCGTCCGCAACATGCCGGGATCGTGGTCTGCACATTCGATCCCGACTTCGTCGGGCAAGCCGCTCACATCCACGCCGCCGTCGCCGCCCTGCCGGAAATGGCCGGCCAACTCCTCCGCGTGAACCGACCTGCCAAGTAACGAGAAGGCGAAGCCCTCGCCACGGGCCGGAGAAGCCGAAGCGGGGCCGAGCCGGGCCAAAGCAGGAAGACCGGGCAGCCTCGGGCGCCGCGGTCAGTGCGTCTCCGTTTCCGTAGCGGCGAACTGGTGTTCGCCGCGGATCTCTTTCGAGGGCGGTCGTTGTTCGCGGTGGGTTTGTTGCGGGAGGAGAAGTGCGGCGGACGCCAGTCCGCCGCTACGCAGCACGCCACGGGCCGGAGCAGCCGAAGCGGGGCCGGGCCGGGCCAGAGCAGGAAGAATGGGCAGCCTCGGGTGCCGCCACCCCTCGTAGCGGCGAACTGGCGTTCGCCGCGGATCTCTTCCGAGGGCGGTCGTTGTTCGCGGTGGGTTTGTTGCAGGAGAAGAAGTGCGGCGGACGCCAGTCCGCCGCTACGCAGCGCGCCACGGGCCGGAGAAGCCGAAGCGGGGCCGGGCCGAAGCAGGAATAAGGGGCAGCCTTGGGCACCGCCACCCCTCGCAGCGGCGAACTGGTGTTCGCCGCTGATCTCCTCCGAGAGCCGGCGTGGTTCCCGGTGGGTTTGTGACCGGAGGAGAAGTGCGGCGGACGCCAGTCCGCCGCTACAAAGCCACGCCAGCCGCGAGGACTTCTTCCGCTTCTTCGGTCAAGCGCCCGACCACGAGCCGGTCGAAGCAGACAAGATGAATTGAACGATTGCCGTCTGGACCGGCGGGCGCGGTCACCACGAAAGGATACGGAAATGCGGGAGTGACCCCTTTCTCGTTGGCTTTCGTCACACCGAGGGTGGATTGTGGGCATTGGGCTGTTTCTGTTCCGCTACGTTGCGCGCACGAAAAGTTGAAAAACGAGAGCTTGCTAAGAGGTGCCGCTTCTGCTTCAGTCTTGCCTGTTCCGAAGACAACTTTACCGGCCCTTTTTACCGCCTGGCCAAAAAGCAACGGGAGAAAACCCAAGCCATGAATGCAAAAAGATCTCTTCTCGGAGTCGCAGCTGCCACTGCCTCGCTGGTAATCGCCTCCATGGCGTTCGGCCAAGACTATCCTGGCGCGGTGTGGAATCCAGCCGACGTCAACAATTATGGTGTCGCTGCTCGCTCCGCTCCCGATATTCGGTGGATCGTCATTCATACGACTGAGGACGCGCCCGGTAGCGACTGCTCAGTTTCGCAGAACTGGTTCAAGAATCCTAATCAAAATGGCAACGGTACAGTAGGCGTCAGCGCGCATTACGTGATCTGTCGCGATGGCACGGTAGTCCAAATGGTGCGCGACAAGGACATTGCGTATCACGCTGGGAATCTTGCTTACAATAACCAGAGTATCGGCATCGAGCACGAACGCCACGACACGAGCAACTGGACGGAAGCTCAATTTCAGGCGTCCGCGGAGTTAACGAGGTGGCTGGTCAGCCGTTACAATATTCAAGGCATCTTCCCGAGTGGAATCGCCCCGGCGAATCCGAGCAACGGAAGTGGCATCATAGGCCATGACCAGGTTCCTGACCCGAACGATCCCAATATTGGTGGTGGGATAAGTCACAAGATCGATCCTCGCTTTTGGGATTGGCCGCACTACCAGGAGCTCTTCATAATCTCCAGCTTCCTTCTCACCGCGGAGCGTGCGATCCAAGTGACCTTCCCGACGCGTGAGAGCTACCAGTATCAGGTCTTTTCCTCGACGAACTTTACAGACTGGCTGCCAGCCACAGAAAGGCTCACTGCCTGCAGTAGCAACGAAACGGTGACGTTCAAGATGACCAATGGGCACAGCGTCTTCTATCGCGGTCAGGAATTTCCACCAGATCTGACTCGGCGGATTGTTGGACTCTCAAACATCTTTCTCGACACAGCCTCGACGTCTTCGGCAAGCAATCGGATGACCATCCACGGCATGCGCGTCGAAAGCCGAGATTACAACTTGAACGACTATGTCATTGCCACATACGAACTTGATCTGTGCAAACAGCTCTTCTCCATTCGGCAGTTGGAGGTCATCACAAATGTTGGCCCTACTTGTGGCACCGATCCGTTGTTTTTTCTCGACGACGCCACTAACACGATTCGAGTTTTGAACGGGGTCACTGTTCTCAATCCCGACACGGGCGAGACGCTGATCTCCACAGGCCAAACTCTTTTCGTTGATCTAACCAACGCCCAGGTCTTCTCCATGGTTACCGTCACCACTCCCGAGTTACGGGTGATTGCGAACGATCCGCTAGGAGCCGAGGTATTCTCCCGCATTACCGCTGGCGGAGGATTTGGGTATTTCCACCCTCCGATCAACGCTTTCCGTGCCGGAAGGTATTCGATACGGTTGATCCCTCAGTCTGGAGGCAGTGCTTCCGTGCAGTTCTCGTTTATCAACGGGAACAGGCGGCCAACGCGCACGCTACTCAACGGGCAGACAATCTCTTCCTCGATTGCAACTTACTTGAGCGACTACGATAAGTTTCGCGTTCAATTGAACGAAGGCCAAACACTTCGCATTGGCCCGGCTGGCGGGGGTGCGTGGTTCGACGTTTGCGATTCGAAGGGCCGTGGAGTTGGTCGCATCGGCAACGGCACTTTGATTTTTCTCGCACCAGTGACCGACACTTACTACGTGATTTACTACAAAAGGGACGCTTCGCCGCACAGTTTTACGAGCACGGTTAGCATCACGCCGTAGGCAATGTGGCCGGCGAGGGCAGCCACATCGGCGCGTTTGAGGACGGCGGCTACGTGCGCCTCACCAGCGTGGCCCGCACGAACAACGACGTGCGCGTGCAGTTCACCACCGACCTAGGCCACAACTACCGCGGAACCGGGTCGGACCGGGTTAATTCTAACAATCGACGATCCACTCAGTGGAGATCCTCATCCTGCCGACGTTGAGCGCCACGACCGGGGGGCGGCGGCAGTGTGGCGATGGACCCGCCGGCCGGGGCTTGCTTGACCAACGGGACGACCGCGGACGCGGCCACGCTCGCGTTTCCGTCAATCAGCCCGAAGCCAGCCCGTGGGCCAGCGCAAATCTTTTCAGATCGCCTCGCAGCATTGCCAACCCCGCTCAGAATCAGTAGGGTCCGGCCATGACGACGACCGTCAATATGACCGAGAAGGGGCAAGTGGAGTTGCCCAAGGAGTTCCGACGGCGGAAGAAGATCAAGCCCGGCACGCCGTTGCGCGTGACGGAGGTGGGCGACGGGCTGTACATCACGCCCATCCCGGAGCCGACGGAAAAGGAGTTGAAGGAGGTCATCGCCGCGGCCGGCTCTTTGGCCGGCGCGCCCACCGAGGCAGACCAGCAACTGGTGCAGGACACCATACGCGACTATCGATCCGGAAGACGATCCTTTCCTGGCGGGCGCGCTGGCAAGCGGGGCGAAGGTAATCGTTTCAAGCGACCATCACTTGCTTGATTTAGAGAAGCCGTTCGGTGCGGAGATCCTGGCGCCGCGGCAATTCCTGCGTCCCTTCCGTTGAGGTTGGCCGCTTGGCGGCCAGGCACCGGATGCGGCGAGTCGCGCGTTGAGGTTGGGCGGCCCGGTGGCCACGGTGGGTTTTCCCAACATCGGCTTGCAAGGGTTCGCGCCCAATTTCTAACAGGAGGAAACGGAGATAACGGAGATTTTTTCAAACAAGCTACCAGGCAACGTGGAATTGAACTCTCTGTTTCCTCCGTTGCCTCCTGTTGGCATTTCTTCGCTGAGGAGCCAGATCGCCTCGTCGTTCGTGACCGCGGCAGAAGCTCCGTCAGGAGCGGATTCTTTGTAGAACCCAACCGCAAAAAAAACGCAAGCCCCGCAGGGGCGGCATCGGGCTCATCCTGAATGGGTCCAATCGATTCGTTGCCCATCCGCCCCGATGCCGCTCCTGACGGAGCTTGAGATGGCGTGGCGGGCGTGATTCTACAAAGAGGTCGCCCCGACGGGGTTGGTGGCGGCCAGTCGCGCGATGAAGTTGGGCGGCACGGTGGCCAAGGTGGGTTTTCCCAACATCGGCTTGCAAGGCTCCCCACCTGATTTTTAACAGGAGGAAACGGAGATAACGGAGATTTTTTCAAACAAGCTGCCAGGCAACGTGGAAATGATCTCTCTGTTGCCTCCGTTGTCTCCTGTTGGCATTTCATCGCTGAGGAGCCAGATCGCGTCGTCGTTCGTGACCGCGGCAGAAGCTCCGTCAGGAGCGGATTCTTTGTAGAACCCAACCGCAAAAAAAACGCAAGCCCCGCAGGGGCGGCATCGGGCTCATCCTGAATGGGTCCAATCGATTCGTTGCCCATCCGCCCCGATGCCGCTCCTGACGGAGCTTGGGCAAATTGAAAACGTTCAGGCTACAAAGAGGCCGCCCCTGACGGGGCTGGTGCGGCGCGCAGCGACGACGGCGCTTTCGCACGAGCGGGAGCGGTGGAGTAGCCAGGAGCCGTCGCCGGCCCGAAAGCGGCGTCGCGCTACGCTTGCCGCCGCAGTCCAAAGCGGCCTGCCGCCGTCAATCGCCTTGACGGCGCGCGGCGCGAGCCTTGAAATCGCGCCCATGAAATCCACCGTCCGCCGCCACGCGCGCCGCCGCTTCCTCTTTACCTTCAGCGCCGCCGTTTCGGGCCCGATGCTGACGTGGACTCTCGCTTTGGCGCTCTTGTTAACACTGAATGGATGTGCGACCCATGCGCTGTGGACTGAGGGATCGATGAGTTTCCACGAACCTTACCCGCCAAGCCGGTTGGCTTTGTTCGAGGTGCCTGAAAAGGGGGATGTTCTTGCGCAATACGATGAACTGTCCCCACGGAGTGACGTTCCGCGACGCCGCGCGTATCTGCTTCTGGAGAACAACAGTCGGATCAAATCCGTCAAGAAGCCCAAATTCGCGACCTTGAGCGCCACCAACGGCCTGGCACCCATACCGCTCTACGCCCAGTCGTCAGATGTCCCGGCTGGTATTGGTGTTTACGCCAGAACGAATGAAACCGGGAATCGGTTCACGATAGTTCGGAACGCTCAGCCATGGCACGACGCTTTTGATCTGCCGACCTATCGATGCTGGACCACGACCGCCAAACGCGCCACGTTGACTCCGCTCACACTTGTATTGGATGTAACGATTATCGGCGGATTCGTTTACGTGTGGGCTCATGCAAATAGCGGAGGCGCGTTGCCTTACCCTTGATGATTCGTCTGCCGTCCATCGACTTAACAAGGGCTCCTGCCTTCGGCAATCGCCTTGACGCCGCGCGGCGCGGTGGCCACGGTGGAGCTTCCCAACATCGGCTTGCAAGGGTTCGCGCCTAATTTTTAACAGGAGGAAACGGAGATAACGGAGATTTTTTCA
>CAZZAQ010000164.1:6715-8373 GCA_964652165.1 uncultured Bifidobacterium sp. | reverse complement strand
GCGGACTGACGGCCAGCGATTCCTCCTCTCCCCATCCGATGGGGAGAGGGCCGGGGTGAGGGGTGAGACGGTTCGTTTGGCCTGACGTGGGCGGAAAATGGGATGCGCCCATGGCCGTTCTTTGCGCCTTCTGTGCCTCTTTGCGGCAATGCCCTCTGCTCTTTTTCGGTTCAAATCATTTCACACGCGCGGAGCAGCCACTCTTGCACGAGCAACTCCTCATCAAGCGTCACGCGGAGCGGATTCCCCCCGCGCACGGCGGCGGCCAGCTCGGCAAAGTCCTCAATGTAACGTTGATAGGCCGGCAACTGGACCGTTTGCGAGCCGGCCTTGTAAGGGCCGGCGGGCCGGGCGAGATCCAGCACGAGCGTCGGCGGCTCGATGGGGCGCAGCACGGCCGTGCCGCGGTCGCCGAGGACTTCAAAGGAACGGTGGACCGGGGCGTTGGGCTGCCAGGTCGAATTGGTGAGGATTCCGAGCGCGCGGTCGAACTCGAACACGGCGACGTTGTTGTCCTTGAGCGCATCCGCGTCCGGGGTGCGCCGGCCCAACTTGGAGACCACGCTCTTGGGTTTGCCCAGGAGCCGGATCATCGGGTCGATGAGGTGACCTCCCAGTTCGAAGAGCGAACCGCCATGGAATTGCGCCCAGTCAGCCCGCTGAGCGGAGGCCACTTGCGTGTGAATCGCCGCGCGCACCTGGAAAATCTCTCCGAGCCAGCCCCGTCGGGCGGCCTCGATCACGGCATTCAAGCCAGGGTGATAACGCCACTGGTAACCGACCTGGAGCAGACGCTTCTTTTCCCGGGCCAGCGCCACCATGCGGCGAAGGTCGGCCAGGTTGTCGGCGGGCGGTTTCTCGACGTGGACGTGCCGTCCCGCGGCCAGCGCTCGCAACCCGTCCCGTCCGTGTTCCTTCAACGACGATTCGACCACGACGACTTCAGCCTCGGCGAAGAGTTGCTCGGCGGTCAACCAGCGCGCGTCCGCCGGCCCCTGAGCGCGCGCGGCGGCATTTTCCTCGCAAACGCCAACGAGATCCCAGTCCGCGGAGTCGCGCAGGATTTTGTACTTCGCGGCAAAGTGCGAATAGGCGCAGCCGAGAAAGCCGGCTTTGATCCGCGGCCGGGTCGCCGCCTGGCCCGCGAGCCGGGCCGGATGGGCCGCAACGGCTGCAGCCGTGACGGTCTTGATAAACGTGCGTCGATTCATCGCGATTTCACTTCAACGCCCCGGCGGCTCGCGAGGACGCTCGCCCCACCAGAGTGTCGATTCATTTGCGATTTCACTTCAAGCCCTGGAGGTACGCCAACAGGTCGCTTATCTCCTCGCGGCTCAGCGCACTCAGCAGGCCCTCGGGCATGAGCGAGAGTTTCTGACGCTCGACGGAAAGGGTCTGGTTGCGATCGATTCGAATTTCCGCGCCGCTTGCATCGCGCAGCACCAGAGTATCGTCCGGCTGGGCGACGCGCACGCCTGTACGTGTCTCCCCGTCCCGCATCGTGACCGTGTATGTGTCGTAGCCCTGGGCGAATGTCGCGCTGGGCATCACGATGGATTCGATCAAGTCGCGGCCGGAGCGGATGGCGCCGATGCGGGTCAAGTCCGGTCCGGCCAGCCCGCCCTGGCCGCCGACGCGATGGCAGGCAATGCAAGCGG
>CAZZAQ010000164.1:5788-6705 GCA_964652165.1 uncultured Bifidobacterium sp. | reverse complement strand
TCGCCCACGCGACGCATCGCCGCCGCGTAAGAGTGGTTCCAACGCCGTGAGTTGTTCGCGCTGCCGGGCGACGACCTGTTGCGACTCGGTGATCAGCGCGCGGACGCGGCCCCGGCGCCCGCTCGGAACGACGGACTCCAGCCACATCAGTTGCGGCTCCGGGAGTTGCCAGCCAGCTTGCGCGGACTGGCCCAATGACTCCAGAAGCCCGTCGGCCCCGGCATCGTCCAGCCTCGCGCGCCGAGCGATCGCCAGCATCGTTGTCGGCGGCACGAGCGGATCGCCTCGTATCGCTCGGATGAACCGGGCGAACGGTTCCGCCTCGAGGGCCGCGGCAACCACGACTTCCGACGCCGCCAGCCGGGCGAGCGCGTCGTTCGTTCGTGCGAGTTGGCCCAACAGCAGGTCGAAACCGGCGGCGTCCAGGGACGGGCGATGTCGCGTGAGCGCGCGCAGCGCGCCGACGCGCAGCGCGACGGGAGCAGCCGCGTCCCGCGCCAGCGAGCCGAGAGCGTCGGTCACGCCGTCGACTTGCAGCGTGATCACCGCGCGCAGGGCCTGCGCTTGCACCGCCCGGGAGGGAGACTTGAGCGCGGCGCCGAACGCCGCCGGCCAGGAACGCGGGAGGTCCTTCGGCGCGACTTGCGCCATTGCTTTCAGCAGCGTCACGCGCACGGCCTCGCTGGTCCCCGTTTCTGAAGTCACGGCTTGCGCGAGCAGCGCTGCGACTTCGGATTGACGATAGAAGGCGGCGACGAAATCGCGCAGCGAGTCGAGCCCCGCCGGCGTCGGCGCGGAAAGGAGTTCGCGCAGGACGGGCCAGGCGTGCGTCACCCATTCCGGATGCCGGCGCAGAATCGTCTGCGCCGCCCGCCGCAACGATTTCGGCCGCGAGTTGTTCGAGCTTGTCGGCACGC
>CAZZAQ010000164.1:4700-5778 GCA_964652165.1 uncultured Bifidobacterium sp. | reverse complement strand
ACCGCGTCGACCGGGAGATTCTGATGCGGCGGCTGGTCCAGCAGCCGGAGCGCGGCCTGTTGCACTCGGGGACTTGCGTGGTCGAGCGCCGCGGTGAGTTGAGTCGCATCCGCCAGACGGTGTAGCGCGTGGACGAATGCGTGTTCGAGGAACCGATCAGGATCGCCGGCCAGCCGATCGAGCAGGGCAGGGACAGACCTCGCGTCGCCACAGTGCGCGAGGGCTTCTGCGGCGGCGAATTGAACATGGGCCGCCGGATGGCGCAGGAGTGGAGTGAGCGCCGGGCCGGCTTGGGTGTCGGCGGTGCGTCCGAGCGCGCGGGCCGCCAATGCGACGAGTTCGGCGTCGGCGCGAGCGAGAGTTTCGCGCAAGGCGGCCCGCGCGGGTTCCGATTCCAATCGCGCGAGCGCCCAGACGGCGTGTTGGCTGGCAATCCCAGATGGGGAAGCCGCCAGCGTTCGTCGAAGCGCCGGGACCGCCGTTGCGCCGAGGCGGACGAGTTCCTCAGTGGCGCGATCGCGCACGGCCTGGCGTCGGTCAGCCAGTCGTTGCGCCAGCTCGGAGGGCGGAAGGTTCGTCCAGGCGGGCTTCAGCCCCCGCGGATCTTCAACGCGCGCGGAGGCGGGAAAGCGGACTCGATAGATGCCCCCGGGCGCCGGGCTGTTGCGGATGCGGCCGGTAGGACAGTGATGGACGTACCAACTGCCGGTATCCACGACGAGCAATGAACCCTCCGCGTCCTCCAGCACATCGGAGGGGTGAAAGTCAGGATCGTCTGTCCAGACGAAATCCTGGTCCACCGCGCGGAACGTCGCACCCGCGCGTTCGAGCCGATGGCGGACGACCTTCCGGGAATTGTGCTGCGCGCAAAACAGGCTGCCTCGCATCGCTTCGGGAAAGGCCGGACCGCGGGAGATTTCCAGTCCACTCAACGCCACTGCTGGATAAAGCGCCAGCGGTGGCAACGGTTCGCCCGTGACTGGCTGCGGAGTACCGCGATCTGAAACGTACGGATACAATCCACCTTCGACCAGATGCACGAGCGCATCGCGCAGTCCGTCGGCGGGACGCTGAAACC
>CAZZAQ010000164.1:0-4690 GCA_964652165.1 uncultured Bifidobacterium sp. | reverse complement strand
CTGCCGATCCCACCTGCTGGGGGACGACGTCGCCGCCGCCGGGCAGGAACGTGATTTCGACCAGGTTCACGAAGCCCCGCGAGAGCACTTCGAGGCCCGAGCCGTCGGGCCGACAGCGGAGCAGGGCGCCGCTCTTGCCCTCGAGCAGCGAGCCGTTGGGGCGCCGGATGCGGTAACCGTCCGGCTCGCCCATCGTCAGGTAAAGCCAGCCGTCCGGTCCGAAGCGAAGCCCGTGCAGGCTCCCGTTGTCGGTGTGGCCAAAGCCGGTGAGCAGCACCGTTCGCTTGTCCGCACGCCCGTCGCCATCGGTGTCTTCCAGCGTGATGAGGTCCGGCGGATCGGCAACGTAGAGGCGACCCCCGCCCGCTCTGGACCAGGCGAGGCCCATCGGAAATACCAGTTGCTCGGCGAAGACCTGCGCCTGCTCGAAGAGTCCGTCGCCGTCGCGGTCTTCGAGCACGCTCACCCGGCACCGGCGGGTTTGCTTTTGCAATTCGTCGTAGAGATCGCCGCCGGACGACTCGGACACGAACAAACGCCCGCGCTCGTCGAAAGCCGCGAACATCGGGAAGCGGACATGGGGAGCGCCCGCGACGCGTTCGATGTCGAAGCCGTCCGGGACGCGCAACGTCAGTTCGTTGACGGCGGCAGAAGTCCGCGTCGAGCAGAGAATCCCGAGCGCAAGGAATAATTGCGGGAGGGAACGCAGCAGCAACTTCATTGTGCTTGCGACCTTGCGCAGCCAAGGCGCCGCCGACTGCAAAGTCGGGAAAACGGAATGACGGGAAAGCCGGAGAACGAACGGAGGATCCAAGTTCGATCCCGCGAACCGCCGCTTCGCCTGTCTGTCTCGATTTGGCGGCAGTTCAGTAGCGCATCGTGCGCTACACCGTACCGACAAAGCCGGTGGCGCGTGATGGACGCGTCCGAATTGCCGCCTGCCAGGGAGCGGAGAAGCGCGGCGGCAGCTCACTCGTCTGATCTGGTGAGGCCGCCGCCTCCATTCAGCGTTGCGAGTCTTGGCTCCGTCAAGCCGCCTGGATCTGGCCCCGATCTCCTTCGAGCTCCACTTTCGTGATGCTGTCAAAAGGCATGCCCATCTTCTTGAACCAAGCCTCGACGGCGTCCTTGCCGGGAGCCTCCATAATGCAGACCGCTTTGCCTTCGGCCAGGTTCGCGAAGCTGCGATACCCCTTGACCGTCGGGTCTTGTTGGGCCGCCTGCGCAAATTGGCGGAGCTGATCGGTGGTGAATTTCCCCGCCGGAATGGTGTGTGTGCACATGAATTTTGCCATAATGCTTGTTCCTTTCAGTTTGGTTGCATGTTGTTTTCTCAACTCGTCCCCGAGGGACGAAAGCTCTTCGCGGTCTGACAGGCACTCGGAATGGGTTTCGTGGCCCGAATCCTATTCATCGCCGGCAGCTTGGAACTGGAGAATGCATTTGGCAAGACGGTATTCGAGGTGACGAGCGAGCCTATGGGTTGCGGGATTCGTCCTTGACCGATCCCGCCTCGGCCCTAGCATCGCGCCCAATTTGCGCGCCTCAATTTGACTCGATGAACGCCATCCTTGCACTCGAAGATGGTTCCGTTTTCCACGGGACGGGCTTCGGCGCGCCCGCCTCCGCCTGCGGCGAAGTCTGCTTCAACACGTCGATGACCGGCTACCAGGAGATCCTCACCGACCCCTCCTACAAGGCCCAGATCGTCACGATGACCTATCCGCTCATCGGCAACTACGGCGTCAACGACGTCGACGTCGAATCGTGGCGCCCGCACGTCTCCGGCTTCGTCATCCGCGAATTGTCGCCCACCGTGAGCAATTGGCGGGCGGACCGCACGCTCTCCGCGTATCTCGAAGCCAGCGGCATCCCCGGCCTCCAGGGCATCGACACTCGCGCGCTCACGAAAAAACTGCGCGTGCGCGGCGCGCTCAATGGCTTCATCAGCACGCTGCCGTGCGGCGATGCCGAAGCAGTCGCGCAAGCGCGCAACTGGCCCGGTCTGGCCGGCGTGGACTACGTGAAGGAGGTCACGCACAAGGAACCTTTCCTGTGGGACGAGAAGGACGAGCGCAGCGCGAGTTTCAACCTCGTCCGCGGTGCGAACCAATCGAACCCGCGATCGGTGAGCGACCCGTTGCCAAAGGCCGACATCCCGATTGTCGCGTTCGATTTCGGGATGAAATATAACATTTTGCGCCGATTGCGGCAGCGCGGGTTTCGCACTCAGGTGCTGCCCGCCACAGCCACGGCCGCGGACGCCCTCCGGCACAAGCCCGCGGGCATCTTTCTCTCCAACGGGCCCGGCGATCCGGCGGCGCTGGGCTACGCCGTGCGCACGGTCGCGGAGCTGGTCAACAGCGGCATCCCGATTTTTGGCATTTGCCTCGGGCACCAGATTCTCGGACAGGCGTTCGGCGGGAAAACGTTCAAGCTCAAGTTTGGCCACCGCGGCGCCAACCAGCCGGTGAAGGACCTCGAATCGGGCCGCGTCGAGATCACCGCGCAGAACCACGGCTTTGCAGTCGATCCGCAATCTTTGCCCGCCGACGTGGAGGTGAACCGCATCAACCTCAATGACCAGACCGTCGAGGGAATGCGCCACAAAACGAAACCCATTTTCTGCGTTCAATATCACCCCGAGGCGTCGCCCGGCCCGCACGACTCGACGCCGTTGTTCGCCCAATTTCGCGCGCTCATCGAACGGAAGGGTTGAGCGTTGCGGAGAAGCGCCAGGCCGGTCAGGATGCCGCCGGGATACCCGCATGCCGCACCATGCCAATACGCCGGCGCCGGGATCGGACCGATCCGACGGATCCGACCGATCGGACGCATCCAACCGATTCCCCCGCCGGCAGCGCCTGCGCCCCAGCGGCGGTTACCGCAAGCTGCGCTCCTTCCAGGTGGCCACGATCATCTACGATGCCACGGTTTCGTTTTGCGAGCGTTTCCTGAACAAGACCTCGCGCACGGTGGACCAAATGGTGCAGGCCGCGCGCAGTGGCCGGCAGAACATTGCCGAAGGCAGCCGGGCCTCCGCCACCTCAAGCCAGACCGAACTGCGCCTGGTGAACGTGGCGCGCGCCAGCCTGGATGAACTGCTGCTGGATTATGAGGATTACCTGCGCCAGCGGCGCAAGCGGCAGTGGGACAAGAACGACCCCGAAGCGCGGGAGGTGCGGGAGGTGGGGAAGAAGACGCGGAGTGAGCGGAGAAATCGGACCGATCCGACCGATCCGACCGATCCGTCGGAGGGGGTGGATGCCGCAGCCTACGCTCCCTGGCTTGACCACGAAAATGGCGCCGTGGTGGCCAACACGCTCCTGTGCCTCATTCACCAGGCCAACTACTTGCTCGACCAGCAAATCGACGGGCTGGAGCGGCAGTTCATTACGGAAGGCGGCTACAGCGAACGCCTGGCATCGGCGCGCATTGCCGTGCGCCAGGAGCAGCAAGCGAACTCCGCGGCAGCCGGACCAACCGCTCCCACCTGCCCGGCTTGCGGGAAGCCCATGGCCCTGCGCACCGCGCGAAAAGGCGCGGGGGCGGGTTCGCAGTTCTGGGGTTGCACGGCTTACCCGGCGTGCAAGGGAACGCGTCCGCTGTAAGTGGTCGTGTGATCGGACCGATCGGTCGGATCGGACCGATCCGTCAGATCACAGAGGGGAACCTCTGGAGCAACATCAGCCCGTACCCAATAGTATCCGCCGCAGCGCCGTCTCGAAATCCGGAGATCGGAATTGGAATCCGCCCGACACCAGCTTCGCCGGCCGGGCCCGGCAACTGGCGAGCATCGCTTCGCGGCCCATCTCGCCAAAAAGCAGGTTCACCGCCAAGCGCGGCATGGCGAACATCGTCGGGCGGCGCAGGGCGCGTCCGAGTGTCGCGGTGAATTCCCGGTTGGTCACGGGCTGAGGCGAGACGGCGTTGACCGGGCCGCAAATCGATTCGCACGTCAGCGCGTGCAGCAGCGCGGCCACGGCGTCTTCGAGGGCAATCCAACTCCAGTATTGCCGCCCGTCGCCGAGCCTTCCGCCGAGGCCGAGCCGGAAGGCCGGCAGCATTTTCGCCAGCGCCCCGCCTTGACGCGCCAGCACGATGCCGAATCGGAGGCGCACAACACGGATGCCCGCGCCCTCGGCCGGCGCTGAGGCGGCTTCCCACTCGCGGCAGACCTCGGCGAGGTATCCGCGGCCGGCCGGGCTCGATTCGTCGAGCCATTCATCTCCGCGGTCGCCGTAGAAGCCGGTGGCGGAGGCGCAAACCAGGACTTTGGGGCGCGAGGGGAGACTGGCGAGCGCTTCGGCCAGGAGCCGCGTGCCGGCGACGCGGCTTTCGCGAATGCGCTGCTTGCGCTCGGCTGTCCAACGCGCGCCAATGTTCTCGCCGGCCAGATGGATGACCGAGTCGAAAGGCAACGCCGGCGCGAGATCGATCTTCCCTTCGGCCGGATTCCACGTCGCGCCCGTTCCTTCGCCACGTCGCAGCTTCACGACCCGATGACCGGAAGACTCCAGCGCCGGGGTCACGGCGGAACCGATGAGACCCGACGCGCCGGTGAGGAGAACGTTCATGCGAAAGCCGCGCGAAGGATCACCCTAACCCGGCGATGAGCGAAGAGAAGGCTACCGCCTCTTCGGCAACACGCTGCGACCGGCATAAACGGCGTTTTTGCCGAGCAGTTGTT
>CAZZAQ010000163.1:0-8390 GCA_964652165.1 uncultured Bifidobacterium sp. | reverse complement strand
CGCTTCCCATCTCCCGGAGGGAGATTTGAGAATAGCCCGGCAGTTCACTGCCGGGTCCGCATTCGCCATTGCGCAAGTCCCGAAGGGACGGCTGAATCTGTTCGCAGGTTCGGCGCCCCCTACTTCAGCCGTCCCTTCGGGACGGGAACCCATGGGCCATTGCACCCAGCGTTGAAACGCTGGGCTATTTTCACCAGTCCCTTCGGGACAACCCGTAGTTACCCCCTGCCTTGCGCGCCTGCCCGTAGCCGACTCCTTTGGCGGCGGACTCCGCAATGCACGGTCAAAGTGCTCGACGCGTTGTTCCCATCGGCCGCTACAGTTTCAGCAGCCGCCGGGCGTTCTCGAAGAGAATCTTTCGCTCCACCTTTTTGTCCGGGGCGAGCTTGCGGAGGTTCAACAGGATCTGCGCGCCCTGGCAGCCGGGTCCGATGCCGAGCACGTCATCGCAGTCGGAGCCGAACAGGAGCTTGTCCTGGTGCCGCGCGAGAAACGCGGCGGCGTGCTCCGGATCGCGTGTCAGGAAATTCAGGCCGCTGCCGGCCGAATGATCGCCAAACAGGTTCGGGTAATCGCCCAACAGCCGGTCCGTGATGCCGCCGGGTGTTACCTTGCCAGTCGGGTACAGCACCTTCTGATCGTGCTTCGCGTCAACGTTGCCCCACCACGTCTGCGCGTGGCCGATGAAGTTCACCCGCGGGAATTTCGCCAGCACCTTGTGGAAGTTTTCGATGCCGAGGTTGTAAACGCCATGCTGGAAGTGCATCAGCACCGGCACGCCGAATTCTTCCGCCAGCTTCGCGATACGCTCGAAGTGCTGGCCGTCCGTCTGCACCCGAAACTTCTGTTCGCCGATGCCGAGGGCGCCTCGGCGGAGAAACTTCCGAATCTCTCCCGGCGCTTCCTCGATGTCCGCGACTTCATTGGCGAAGGTGACGAATTTGTCCGGATGCTTCCGGGCCAGCGCGGAGACGCTGTCGTTGCCGCCGCATTGGGCGTCCAGCCCGTAAAACCGGCCGGCCGGCAGCAGCACGGTGGTGGTCGCGCCCAGGATTTTTTGATGGCGGATAAGCTGTTCGTCGGTGCGCCCGGCGTAGTGGGTGTGCTGGTGGATGTCGATGATTGGCTCAGAGGGCGTGGCGGACGATTCGGCCCCGCTGGCCGGCGGCCCAAACGACGCTTCGGCGAGCACTCCGGCCAAGGCGGCCAGGAACTGGCGGCGGGAAAGACAGCGTGCGGCGTTCATGGGTGACGGGGACATGCTACTTGTAGATCAAAAACATCTCGCGCCGTTTCTTGAACGATTTCAAGTCCGTTTCCCAACTGCGCTTGATAGCGGCCAGTGTCTGCCCGGACTTGATCGCCTCAAGCGTCGCGGGATGGCGGAGCAGGGGCGCGATCTTGTCCAGAGCGTAGTCGTTGGGATAAAGCCGCCGCAACGTCAGCGCAATGACGATGCCGAGGTCAACCGCCTGGAGCTTTTCGCGGTCCGTGACAACAATCGCCACGCCGCCGCACTCCTGGTTTTTGAACGTGCTGTAAGTTGGCGTGAAGCGCACGGGCACGAAGCGCACACCGGCCAGCCCCGCCTTGTTCAATTCGGAGGCCAGCAGCACGTCCTCGATGTACGGCGCGCCGAGCTGTTCGAACGGCTTGTCCGTCCCGCGTCCCACGCTGATGGCGCTCTCGTGCAAGCCGAGGCCCGGATACAACGCGGCGGCCGTGAGGCTCCGCATGTTGGGCGAAGGATTGCGCCAGGGCAGCGCGGTCTCGTCGAACCACTCGCCGCGGTTCCATCTTTCGCAGGGAATCACCGTGAGGTCCGCGCGAAAGCCGCGCTCGGCGTTGAACATCCTGGCCAGCTCACCCACGGTCATGCCGTGGCGCAGCGGCACGGCGTGCCATGCGACAAATTGGGGCTCGCCCTGGTAAACCGGTCCCTCGACCGCAACGCCACCGATCGGGTTCACGCGGTCGAGCACGAAGAACTTCAGCCCCGCCTTCGCCGCTGCTTCCAGACAGTTCCCCATCGTCGCGACGTAAGTATAGAAGCGGCATCCGATGTCCTGCACGTCGAACACCAGCGCGTCCAGCCCGTCCAGTTGCTCGGGCGCCGGCGCGCGCCGCGTGCCGTATAGGCTGTAGACCGGCAGGCCGGTCAACGCGTCGACGCTGTCGCTGACGTTGTCGTCCAGCTCTCCGCGAATGCCGTGCTCCGGGCTGAACAACGCCTTCAACTCGACCTCCGGCGCGTTCCTCAGCAGGTCGATGGTCGGATTGCGCCAGCGGTCCTGGCCGGTGTGGTTCGTGACCAGGCCAATTCGGTGCTTGCGCAACGGGGCGAAGTTCTGCTTCACGAGCACGTCGATGCCGTTGAGGACGCCAGGTATTTGGAGGTGGGCCGGGGTCGGCACGAACAACGGCCTTGGCGCGGAGGTGGCAGACGCGAAGCGGTTCGTGGCCGGCGGCGCGTTCGAAGACGCGAGGCCCGCGAAGTAATTGGTCCGCGCCGGCAACGCGCCGGACACATTGGCGAAGTCGAACCCCTCGATGGCTTCGGCCGCGAGCGTCCCCAGGGTGTACTGAAGCGGCAGGATGTTGCCTTTGCCGTCCGGGTGCACGCGGTTGGAGAGGAAAATCCAGAACGTCTTCGAGAATGGATCGATCCACAGTGCCGTGCCGGTGAAGCCCGTGTGACCAAACGAGCCGAGCGGGAACAGCCGCCCCCGCGGACGCGAATAACCGGTGTCGATGTCCCACCCGAGGCCGCGCCGGGCAAGCAAGTTCTTCGGCGTGTGGACGGCCGTCATCAGCGCGATGGTCTCGGGCTTGAGGATGCGCGCGCCGTCGAGTTCGCCGCCGTTGAGCAGCATGCGGGCATAGCGCGCAATGTCCGCGGCAGTGGTGAACAATCCCGCATGCCCGGCGACGCCACCCATGAGGCGCGCCGTCGGGTCATGCACGGTTCCGCGCAGCATCACGCCGTCAGCCGGCTCGGTCGGCGCGAGGCGCTGGAACTTCTCCCTGGTCGGGAGATAGCCGGTGTTGGTCATCTGGAGCGGTTGATAGATCTCCCGCGCGCAAAAATCCTCCAGCTTGCGCCCACTGACCCGCTGCACGATTTCGCCGAGGAGGAAGAAGTTGATGTCGCTGTAACGAAAAACAGCGCCGGGCGGCGATTGGAGTTTCTGCGCGCACGCCAGCCGGATGGCGGCGTCGGCGCCCTTCCACGGCGGGTTTCTGCCGATGCCGGGACGCAGGCCCGAAGTGTGCGTGAGAAGCTGGCGGATGGTGATCGCTTCCTTGCCGTCGCCCTTGAACTCGGGGAGGTAGCGACGGGCGGGCGCCTCGAGATCAATCTGGCCGCGTTCGACCAGCAGCATCACCGCGGGCGTGCCGGCGAGAACCTTCGTGAGCGACGCGGCATCGAAAATCGTGTCCTCAGTCATCGGCTCAACCTGCGGCGTGAGGGCGCGGCGCCCGTAAGCTTTGCTGTGGACCCGGCCATTGCGCTCGATCCAAAGGACCGCGCCGGGCAAACGGTTCTCGGCAATGGCGTTCGTAATGGCGAATTCCACCTCGGCCAGTTTCGCGGGATTGAAGGAGGATTGCGGATGGGCCGAAAGCGGAGCGAAAAGCAGCTCCACGCCAATTGCGAACAGGACCACTGATTCAGGCAGACGCATACGGCGGAGGACTGTCTTGAATGACGGATGAAATGCCAACCGGAAACGTCCGCCCGGCGGCTATGCGGTGCATTTACGTTTCACGTTTTACGTTTTACTCTCCTGCCGATGTCCAATCGCCCTCGTACTTCCGCCAGTGCCGACCCGACGTTCAAGGCCAAGGCCCGTTCGACGTGGGAGGTGGTCCGGCGCGTCGCGGTTTACTTGCGGCCGTATCACTGGATGGCGGTGGGCACGGTGCTCTGCGCGCTGCTGGCGACCGCCTGCAGCTTCGCTTTCCCACACTTCACGCGGATGATCATCGACGATGTCATCGGCCAACGGCACGCCGAGCGGCTCGCGCGAGTGATGCTCGGGCTGCTCGGGGCGTTCCTGTTGCGCGACCTGTTCAACAGCCTGCGCATCCGCATCAACAACACCTTTGAGCAAAACGTAATCTACGACATGCGCCGGGACGTGTACGCGCGGCTTCAGCGGCTGCCGGTGGGCTACTTCGACGCGCGCGCCTCGGGCGACCTGATGACGCGCGTGATCGAAGACGTGAACTCCGTCGAACGCATCCTGATTGACGGCACGGAACAAGGCACCGTGGCGCTGCTCAGCGTGGTCGGCGTGACGGCGTTCCTCTTCGCGCTGGATCCGACCCTGGCCCTGGTGGCGATGATTCCGCTGCCGCTGCTTTCCGCGGGCGCGCTCTGGTACACGCTGACGGCCCACCGGCGTTACCGCGCCCAGCGCGAAGCGGCCAGCGCCATGAACGCGCTGCTCATGGACAACCTGCAAGGCATCCGCCAAATCAAGGCCTACGGCCAGCAGGAGCACGAAGACCGGCGGTTCGCGCAACGCGCCGACGACTTGCGCCGCGGCACGCTCGGCATCATGCGTGTGTGGGCCAGTTACTCGCCGGCGATGAGCTTCGCGGCGGCGCTGGGCAGTGTCCTTGTGCTGTGGGTCGGCGGCGCAAGGGTGGTGAGCGGCGCGATGACGCTCGGCGAGCTGATCGGATTCCTGTTTTTCCTGGCGTTGTTTTACGAGCCCATCGGCCGCCTGCACGGCCTGAACCAGATGCTCCAGGCGGCGCGCGCCGCCGGCGAACGCGTCTTCGACATCCTCGACGCCACCGCCGAGGTGGCCAACCCGCGGCGCAGCGAGCGCCTGCGGACGCCTGTGCGCGGCGAAGTGATTTACGACCAGGTCAGCTTCAGCTACGCGGATTCGCCCGCCGTACTGCACGACGTTTCGTTGCGGGCCGAACCCGGCCAGATAGTCGCGCTGGTCGGGCCGACCGGCGCCGGTAAATCCACGCTCGTCAACTTACTGCCCGCATTCTACGAAACCACCGCGGGCCGCATCACCCTCGATGGACAGGACCTTGGACGCGTAACCCTTGACTCGCTCCGCGCGCAAATCGGCATCGTGAGCCAGGAGCCGTTTCTCTTCAACGGCACGCTCCGCGAGAACATACTTTACGGCAGGCTCGATGCCACCGAGGCCGAGTTGATCGCCGCCGCTCGCGCCGCCAATTGCCACGATTTCATCGTCCGCCTGCCGGAGGGTTATGATTCGCGGGTCGGTGAACGCGGCGTGAAGCTCAGTGTGGGCGAGAAGCAGCGGGTGAGCATCGCCCGGGCGCTGCTGAAGAACGCGCCGTTGCTCATCCTGGACGAGGCGACCGCCAGCGTGGACACGGCAACCGAACGGCTCATCCAGGAGGCGCTGGAACGCCTGATGGCCGGCAGGACCAGCTTCGTGATCGCGCACCGATTGAGCACGATTCGGAACGCGGACCAAATCCTCGTCTTGCGCCACGGCCGAATCGTCGAACGGGGCACGCACGAAGAACTGATTGGGCAGGACGGACTGTACGCCCGGCTGGCCCGGATTCAGAACACGACCTTCATCGAGGAAAGCTTCGAGCGGCTATCTGAAGCGTAGGCCTCTCATTGCTTGGACCGCTAGCTGTCTTTGCATTGCAGAAGTTCGACGGGTTATCGGCCGAACGGAAATCGCTGCAGGAGCCACTTTGCAATGGGAAGCACAGCCGGAAGCACCAGAACCAATGTGCCAGCGAACACGAGCCAAAACCGCGCGGGCTTGGCCTTGCTCAACAAAAACGCGCCGGCCATCAGCAGAATCCAGGTCACGAAAGCGAGCAGAAGCTTCGGGAACGAGACGAACTCGGGATGGTCAACGATTTTGGTCCTGTGGAATATCAGAGCAGCCACAGCCAAGGCGTGCGCGCTGATAATCCAAAACGCCGCGGAGCGACGCTTCAAGTTGCCGTCAGCGCCGGCAGGCATGAACTTACGGAAGGTAGAACGGCGAAATTCCACGACGGAGAAGGCCGACCGCGTCGTCAACTTTCTCCGTCCTGCTCCAGTCCGGGTGCTGCTGTTGAATTTCTTCAGCCTGTTTGATGGCCGCAGCCCAATCCTTCTCCAACGCGGAAGCAATGACGAGCAAGTAGCGGGCTTCAGCGTCAAGGTTCGCAGCCGCCTTCTTCTGGATGTTCAGGAACTGGATGAACTGCGGATGCGTCTCTGATTTGAAACTGGCGATGTCTCGGAGCAGGCTGGCGACTTCGGCCCGGCACTCGTCAAACCGGCGGGCAAACAGCAGGGCGTTTGACTTCATCATGCGGGCGACTTTCGCCTGCCAGGAGTTCCGGTCGCTGTTGATAATCCCGTCGAGCTTTGGAATGAAAGCGTCCACTTTGCGCCGAATCTCCGCGGGTCTGGTTTCGGCCTGGACGTTCTCGAATTCGATGGCGGCCAACCAGGTGCGCGCCGTGCGGGCCTCATCAACATTGGTCGAACTCTCTGCGAGACGCGAAAGGCCTTGGATGACGTTGGTGTCGCGCCACCCGGGGTGTTCGATATCGGAGCCTTTTTCTCCGGGGCGGTGAAGCTGAGTCAGCAAATTCGCGAGCGAGAGCTCGCGCGTGCTGGGGGCATCGGCAGCGCCGAGCGAGAGCGCCGAAAAGAAAACGAGGAGGATCAAACACGATTTCATAGCCTTGCTACCAGTTTTGTTCCGACACCGCTTGCCAGATGTAGAGCGAGCCGAACTGCCGCTTGAAATGCCACGCTATTTTGGGGACGACCTTGGCGTCAATCGCAGCCGCATTCCATTTCTGCTCGGAACCATTGGCCTCCTTCCACGGCACGATTGGGTCGCCGAAACCCTCAACAAGGTCCCAACCCCGAGCCCAGGATTCGGCGATGATGGCTGGTGAGCCGCTGCTGTCCAACGGGGCCGTCCACTCGTAGCCCAAGAAGTACCGCGGCCCAGCCGAGGCCCAATATTTTCCAGGATGAACATTGGAACCGCTCTTATCTCCAGTGACATCGAGCAGAGCACAGCCGGCGAAGATAACGATGTCGAGGTCCTTTTTCCACGGCCCGGCTTGTCCGCCTTGCCAAGCTTGCACATCGCTCGGCTTGAGCTTCTCGCCGTTCGGCAGCCGGAAATAGTTGTCGGCGTGGTAGCCATGTCCGGAGAAATAGAGAACATCCGCTTGGTTGTAAATGGCAGAGGGCAGTTGCAGCCCGAGTGCGAATGTTTGGAACTGGTCGATACCACCTGCGATCACGAATGACTTGCTGAGAGGCCAGCCGTCTGGCGGGACGTTGCCATTGGGAATATCTTCGCTCCAACGGCCTTTGCCGCGCTGAATGAATGGAGGCGCCGTATTGGCGAGCCATTGATCGAAGGCGTCGGAATCAGCATAGCTGCTTTGAGCGGAATTCTTTACGTCGTCGGCGGAGCTATGTTCGAGCACGCCGTCGGGTCGGCCCCACTCGACCACAGGATTTGGATCGAAAGCGGCAGGCGCGAATCCTCCGCCTGCCACATCTGAACTCAGGGTATCCGTTCGCACAGAACCGAAATACACGCCGGATCCTGGCGCGCTTTCGTGCAGCGCGCAGACGATGCCGGCGGGGTTCGCGGAACTCGTCAGTCGGACGCCGACAACATGGGTAACGTTTGGATTGGCCCCGGCAATCACGGCCTTGAAATGCGCCGTGTCGAGCGCGATCTGGCCCTGAAACTCTTCGTAACGCGCGGTCACGTTCTTGAGGCTCACTGCGGTTGCTGAATCAGCAGTGAATTCGAACACCTGCGCTCCCCAAGAAGCAGTGGCTCGGTACGTACCGGTCTCGGACCCCAAAGTGAGAAACGTCTGGGCCTGGCTTGCGAAACCGTTGTTGCCAGTCGTATCGGAGGTGCTGGAGAGCAGGTGGCTCACGTTCTGACCACTGGGGCTGGTGGCAGCGAACGTTACCGTCTGGCCGTTCGCGACTGGCGTACCGTCGGGATTCGTCAGATACACCACAAACGGCAGTTGAAGCTGTTGATTAAGCGAGCCGACTTGCCGGTTGCCCCGAATCGGCCCCATTGCCAAATAATCGAACGGGAAGCGGTCCGGCCCCGCCGCGATGCTGCTCTCGTCTGCCTCGTCCACCAGCCCGTCACCATCGTTGTCGATGCCATCGCTGGCAAAGTCGGCCCCGCCCTTTGGTCCATCGCTAACTCCATCGCCATCAGAGTCAGCGCGCCAAGGGTTGGTTCGCAAGCTGAATTCCTCGGCATTCGTCAGGCCGTCCCCGTCAAAATCCTTGTTCCCGTCAGAAACGTCGAAGGTGTTGTAATTCGGCGCAGCGGTTGTCGTCGTGTGCGTGACCAATGCTTCGTAGCCGTCAG
>CAZZAQ010000162.1:7770-8391 GCA_964652165.1 uncultured Bifidobacterium sp. | reverse complement strand
CCGCCACAGGCGAATAAATCATCAAGAAGCGGGAGCGACTGACACAACCTATAGATAGAATTTTCAGCTTGTTTCGCGGACGGCGAAGCGCACCGTCGAAGCCGCCACGCCAAATGCCATGAAGAAACTCGCTCTGCTGATCCCCTTCCTGGGGTTGTTCTCGTTCTCCACGCCCTGCGATGCCGCCGATGACGACATCCCGCGTCTCATCCCCCCTCTGCCAACGGAGATCCCAGAGGATTCAATCACCCGGGACGCCTTGCCACCGCCTCCGGGACAGTTTGTTCCCGCCGGCGGAGGGGGAATCCCTTCGCCCGCGACAAAGACGAACTTTCTCGGGATTGCGGACGACGGAAACACGCGGACGCCCCCGGACACGGCTGGTGCAGTGGGTCCGAGCAACCTCATGACCATGCTGAACTGGCAGGTTCGCATTCAGGATCGAGGAGGCACGGATCTTCTGGCGACGAACCTGTTGGGCTGGTGGAGCAGCGTTTCGTCCGATGCGTTCGATCCCCGCGTCGTGTACGACCCGTATTCGGGCCGATGGATTGCCACAGCCGTCGCCTTTCAGGCCAGCACGCAATCCGCGGTTCTCATCGCGGTTTCGCAATCCTCCGA
>CAZZAQ010000162.1:3477-7760 GCA_964652165.1 uncultured Bifidobacterium sp. | reverse complement strand
CCGCGTCGCTTGACTCCGTAGGCTATCGCGCGCGCCACCGCATTGACGCCGACACCAACAATACACGGTCTGCGGACTTCCCGATCATCGGCTTCAACAAGAAATGGATTGTCGTTACAGTCAACATGTTCACCAACAGCACCATTGCCTTCGCTCACGCGCGGGCGTTCGTGTTCAACAAGACCAACCTCTACAGCGGCGGAACCAATTATTCGGTGCTCATCGACACGAATCGGCCCGCGATCCTCGCCCCAACCCTGACGCCCACACTTACCTACGACAACACGTTGGAGACGATGTACCTCATGACTGTCTGGCGGCCGACGAATGGGATGCTCCGGGTCTACTCGATCACCGGCGCGGTGGATTCACCCCGGCTTTTTGCGACGACGAATATGCCCAGGGCCACGAACTTCGCCTGGGCGCACACGAACGCGACCGCGAACACGAACACAGCACCGGGAGACTTTGGGGACCAAGCCACGTTGGATGGAGTAAACATTGATTTGAACGACAGCCGAATCAGCGCGCCCGTGATTTATCGAAATGGAAGCCTGTAGTGCACTCATATGGTCTATTGGCCGCCCACGGGCGTGACCTGCCGCGCCAGCGTGCAATGGTGGCGGATTCCGGTGGCCAATTTCGTGCCAACACAGGTCGGAAGAATCGAAGACCTTGGAGATACCATCGCCTACGCCTACCCGAGCATTGCGGTCAACCAGTTCAATGACGTGATGATCGGCTATTCCAGATTCGCGTACACCCAGCATGTCAGCGGGAACTATGCGTTTCGATCCGGCTGCGACGGCATGAATTTTCTCCGCGCCGATACGGTGCTGAAAAACGGAGAGGACGCCTACTCGAAAGTTGCGAATAATCGAAACCGCTGGGGCGACTACAGCAGCACCGCCGTTGATCCGGTGAACGACACCGATTTCTGGACGCTTCAAGAATATGCCCGACCGCACTCGGGTTCGCTCGTCAGCGGCTCCGGTCGATGGGGAGTCTGGTGGGGCCAAGTCGCTCCAGACGTCCCTGCCAACGACGGGTTCGCAAACGCACTCGTCATCACGAACTGCCAGTTCACAAACCTTGGTACAGTGCTGCGTGCGACGCGCGAATCGGGAGAGCCGAATCATGCGGGTAGCACGAACGCTCCATCTGTCTGGTATCGGTGGACTGCGCCCGCGGATGGGTTCACGCGCCTGGAAACGAGATCGTTCGCCCCGTGCGGAGGTTCCTCCCTTGATTCCGTTTTGGCTGTTTATACTGGCAGCGCCGTGAACTCCCTCTCTGGCGTCACGAATCGGCACGCCATCAACGGGACGAACCTTGTGTTCAGCGCATCCGGTGGCACGACATATCAAATCTGTGTGGCAGGATGGAACGGAGCGGCACACGATTATTCGTTTTCGCTCTACCAAACGAACGCGCCGATTTTCTCCGTTCAGCCGCGAAGCTGGGACGTTTTCGTGGGGAGCAACGTTACGTTTAGCGCCATCGCCTGCGGAACACCAGACCCAACGTATCAATGGCGGCGGCATGGAACGAACCTGAGCAGCGTCACGAACATCGTCGGCGCCACAAACTCCGACTACACGATGCTCAATGTGCAGACGAACGACACGGGCAACTACAGCGTGCTGGCGAGCAATTCTCTCGGCACCGCCACCAGCAGCATCGTGCATCTCCAGGTGTATCCGACGCAAAAAGCGCTGCTAGACGTCTGGAACTACATCACAAATTCGTACCGGTTCACGGTGAGCGGCATCACCGGCGCCAACTACGTGGTTGAAGCCTCCACGAACCTGATCAACTGGGTTGCGATTTACACGAACCAGACTACCTTCACCAACATCGACAACACCGTGACCAACTATCCTTACCGGTTTTACCGGGCGTTGTATCAACCGTAAGCTGGCACCGACCGCCTTATGAAGACAGCACTCGCTTTGACTGGATTGTTGCTCGGGCTGGTAACGGCCAGGGCGGAAGCAACGAACCACTTGATCGTGACTCTGGTTTCGACTAACCAGCCGGGAGCGGATGGCGCCTTCTCCATCGGCGGCGGCAACCTCGCCCTCAGGGGTACCAACGTGACGTACCAAATCGAAACGCTCTACGGATATTGGTCAGGGGCATTTCTAGTGCCCGCACCACTTGGGGCGGGCGGCACTGCCGTCATTGATTTGGGCGAGCCATTTATTTGCGGCGTGCCAAATCCTCCCGATGCCGGTGGGTGCCTTTACCTAGGATCTTTCGCTGTCTCGAGTCAACAGGCCGCGGAACTGCTCCGTGGACAATGGTTGCTTGTTATTAACAGGGCCCTGGATCCGGCGGAAGAGTACCGAGGGCAAATCCTGCTGGATAACGACCAGGATCGTGTCCCGGACTTCCGCGATGCTTGCCTCGGCACGCCCTCCGGAGCACTTGTCAACGCCGACGGTTGCAGCATCGAACAGCTTTGCCCCTGCGACGGGCCGTGGGGGAACCACGCTGAATTCGTGAACTGCATGAAGCGGGTCACCCGCGAGTTCTTCAACGCCGGCTTGATCCCCGAATCTGAGCGGCGCGAGCGCGTGAGAGCGGCGACTCGTTCAGACTGCGGCAAGCGCCGTTAACTGGCGGTCGTCCCGTTCGAGAACACCAGCCTGTCCTTGATGTTCCTGGCCGGCAGGCTGCCGGCGGAGTTGTCGAGCCTCAACGTGACCGACACCATGCGCCCACTCGCTGGTGTGTGGATTGTTTAAAGTTGATCCCATGCGCTTTTCCAACTGGAATGGGCGAAGCGGAAGAAAGTGGTACTGGGCGAGACTGCCTAAGCCGCGAATATGGTTATGAATCCATACGAACTGGATCGATTTGCGAAGCAGAGGCTGGTGTTGTTCGCCACCCTGTTGGTTGCACCGATGGGCGCCGTGCAACTCGCCGCCGCTCCCGGCCCGTCCAACGCGGCGCCCGTCGAAATCGTCCTCGTGGAAGCGGAAACGGTAACGGCCACCGCGGTGTCGCAGTGGAAGAAGGAAGGGTTCAAAGCGGTGGCGGTTGTGCTGGAGGAGCGGACGGGCGAGGCGGGTTATCGCGAACTGTCCCGACGCCTTTCAGAAGGAGGGCTGGATCTCTACTTTTGGATCGAAGTGGCGCGGAACCCAGCCATGGCCACGGCACATCCCCGCTGGATGGCGGCGTTGGGCTCGCACGAGGATTGGCAGAAGAATTTTCCAAAATTCCCGGAGCCGGGCGTCGGCGAATTGGCCAAGGCGTTCCCCTGGGTGCCGATTAGTTACCGCGAGGCTTTCGACGCGCATCTGGCGCGCATCGAGCAACTGCTCAAGCGCGCTCCACCCGGCTGGCACGGGCTGTTGTTGAACGATCTCCAGGCCGGACCCAGTTCCTGCGGCTGCGGCAACCTGCAATGCCGATGGGCCGTCGATTACCATGTACGCCCCACGGCGACAAAGTTGGCGGGGGACTCCGTCGCGGCCAGGTTTGTCGCTGAAATTCGCAAGCGAGTTGGCGACCATTCGGTCATTCCCGTCTGGACCACCGAGTGCGAGCAAGTCGATCTGCCTGCGAACAAAAACCAGGGCCGTCCGGGCACCGGGTTGTGCGGCACGGTGGGCTGCGCCACAGGCGCGTGTCCGGTGGAATTCACCCGTCAATGGTCCGCGTTGGTGTCAGGCCACGACGGCCCCATCGGCTTGCTGGCGCTGCACACGGCGTTGCAGCGGACGCAAAGCGAGTTTGGCGGCGGTCCGGGCTGGGTGACGAACGCCATCGGGTATCTGGATCAGACCGTTCCCGCCCACGGCGGAACAGCGGTCTCGCGCGATCGGCTCTGGATGGTCGTGGAGAGTTCCCGGGCCGCTGAAGCAGCGACCGCACGGCAACTGGCGGCCCAAGCGGGCGTGGGCGCGGTGATTGTGGCGCGCGCCAAAATCGATCCGTCGTACGAGCCGAGGATGATTCCTGCAAAGTAGGTCACCGGCTACCAACTGTAGCCCACGCTGAACAACGTGATGAAATCCGCGAACGCAGCATCGCCCTCCTGCCCTGTGGCGTCGGGTTGCCGGTTGCGGTAAAGCGCCACTGGAGCGCTGAAGGAGGCGACCCACCTGTTTCGTACATACACCAGTCCCGGCTCAATGGATATGGCGTAACCGGGGCGCCGCCGGCCGTCATCGCTGCCAAAGAGGTCCTTGGGCGGGGAACCTTCCAGGCGCGCCCCCAGGCTCAGCGACAGCCCTTGTTTGGGTAAAAACTTATACCCCACGCCCGCCCGG
>CAZZAQ010000162.1:0-3467 GCA_964652165.1 uncultured Bifidobacterium sp. | reverse complement strand
ACGAATCACCGGTTGACCAAACCGTGGTGCTGGTTTGCAGATTTCCTGACACCACGCCGGCGTCCGTCGCGGGCACGGCGATGTAAGTGCCCGACGCGAATACGGTGAGGTTCGTGACAACCTCCGCGAACGAGTACAAGTCGAAAATCACGCCCCAGGCGCCGGCGCCGGGTTGGATCGAATTGTCCACGTTGCGTGTCTCAGCGCGGGGTGAGTATAAACCAGCCGAGTTCGTGGCGAAAACTTTGAACACGTCCTTGTGATCCTTTTCGCCGGTGGGGAACAGCACCCCCAAACCCAGGGAAACATTCTGCTTCTTGTGGTGCTCGGGATCCAACAACCAGACGCTGCCCAGCAACTTAATGTCGCTCAAACCGTCGGCTGACGTTTCGTAGCGATCGATCACTGGCCGGTTTCCGAACTCATTGCGCGGAGCGGTGTTGTCCCGGACCGCCGTCGAGCGCGTCGCAAACTGGAATGGGATGGAAAGCGTGACGTTGACCCGTTTGGACACGGCATAACTCACTCCGATGTCAATCAGATGGATGTTGTTGATGACCTCGCTGCCTTCCTTCTGGCGATACTTTTGCTCGTCGTCGCCGACGAAATGGCGGTCGGAATACTGCCAGCGATGGCTCACCGACGCGGTCCAGGTGCCCTTCTCCTGATACGAGGCTGCGCCCAAACTGGGCGAGCTGATGCGGGCGGTCACTCAGCCCTGGGCGAGAGCCTTGGGGCCTGTGACCACAGTGGTGAACGCAGCGGCTAGAATCGTGACGGTGAAACGGAATCGCATAAAGTCTGGGCTTAGGTTGTGGTTCGAGCGCCAAATTTTGGCTGGTGACGCGCGATTTCTAGCAGCTTCCCGAGGGGAAGTGGCCACTTTTGGGGCAGACTGCCGGGTGGGTGTTGTGAATTGCGGGGAATGCGTGGCGAGAGGCCGTTTCCGCATGAAACCGCAGGATAGAACTCAGCAGGGAGCGCCGCACAAGGGCACAGAAGCACGAAACTCCAGCAGCCCGTTCGAAAACCGCCGCGGCAGACTCACAGCCGCTGACTTGGGTGGGCAGTTTTCCTCCGGGGGCCGGGCTTTTGGTTTGCGGGGATTGCGCGGCGTCAGGGCAAGCCCGCACCCCGAGACTCTCCGGACGAATACGACGCGGCCAGCGTCGCCGGTCCGAGTACGCGCACTTCGCGCTGCGGAAACGGAATCTCGATTTTCCGGGCGCGAAACGCATCGACGATTCCCAGCTTGATCTCGGCCGCCGCGGGGCCGAACTCGGTCAGCTTGCTGAATGGTCTCACATCGAGATCGATGCCCGAATCGGCAAACCGGCCGATCGCGACCACCGGCGCGGGATCTTTGAGCACTTTGGCATTGCGGGCGAGCAGGTCCAGGATGACGGCAATGGCTTCCGGCAGGTCGGTGTTGTAGGCCACGCTGACGGTGATGTCGTGCTGCTTGAGCGTGCCGTAATTGTGCAGGATTTCGCCGGAGATTTTTCGGTTGGGAATGACGACACGCGATTTGTCGGCATGAATGAGCGTGGTGCTGAACAGCTCGATGTCGGTGACCTGGCCGTAATTTCCCCCGATCTCGACGAATTCGCCGACGCGGAAGGGCTTGGTGAAAATGATGGTCAGGCCGGAGACGAGGTTTCCGAGCACGCCCTGCATCGCCAGGCCGATGCCGACGCCGGCCACGCCCATCATGGTGATAAGCGGCCCGACGGCGATGCCCAGCGTGCCCAGCGCCACCATGACGAACAGCGCCATGATCATAAGCCACGTCACGCGCGTGAGCAGCATCCGCACGGGCGGCTCCATCTCGCGCCGTTCGAGCCAGCTTTGCAACAAGCGGCAGATGATGCGGGCCAAAATGAAGCCCGCGGCCAGGATGATGATGGCGCCGAGGAGCGGGAATAGGGCGGGGAGTTTATCCATGCCATACTTCAGGACACCTTTCCAACTAACGCTATCGGTTCCCATAAATAGTCGAGTTGCGCTTTGTGCTTGTCTGGCCGGCAGGCTACCCAGCGGCGGCGCGAGCGCAAGACGGAAACCGCCTCAAAGTGAATGGCGGGCACAACTCGGCACACGCACCAGATCGAAGTGGGGCAGGCGACCGCGCCTGCCGAAGTCCACCGGGCGACTCCGCCCGGTGAACTCTGCAAGCGAGGTCGCTTGCAGGACTATGCCAGCCGAGTCGGCTGGCCCACTGCAGTGCGTGTGCACGGTTGCGCCCCTGAATGGCCCGAGTTCTTCCTTCGTTCCTCTTGCCTCCAATTCGCGACGCTTCTCGACGAAGCCATCGCGTCCCGGCACGCTTGGCGCGATGCGAATGTTCCTCGCACTGCTCCCGGCCTTGCTGCTGGCGGCCGGCTGCTCGACACCTTCCCGCGAAGGTCCGCCGCTTTCGCGCTTCGAGTTCACCCGGCCGCAGATGGGGCTCCCGTTCCGCATCGTCCTTTATGCGCCGGACGCCGCCACCGCCAAGGCCGCCGCCAAGGCCGCTTTCGCCCGCATCACCCAACTCAACGACAGCCTCAGCGACTACGACGCGGACAGCGAATTGAGCCGCCTCTCGCGCACCGCGGGGGAGGACAGGACGGTGCCAGTCAGCGCGGACTTGTGGACCGTGCTCGAACGTTCGCAGGCCCTTGCCAGGCGCACTGACGGCGCGTTTGATGTGACAGTCGGCCCTGTGGTGAACCTCTGGCGGAAGGCGCGTCGAGAGAAGCAACTGCCGCGCGCCGACCGGCTTGCCGAGGCGCGAGCGGCCGTCGGCTGGCGCAAGTTGGAACTGGATGCGCGCGCCCACACGGCGAGGCTGCTCGTCCCCGACATGCGCCTGGACCTCGGCGCCATCGCGAAAGGCTACGCTGTGGACCAGGCCCTCGAAGTGCTCCGCGCCCGCGGCATCACTCGCGCGCTGGTGGCCGGCGGCGGTGACATGGCGGTGGGCGACGCGCCGCCCGGCAAGCCCGGCTGGCGCATCGAAGTCGCCCCGCTCGATGTGCCCGATGCGCCTCCGGCCCGTTTTGTGCGGCTCCGCAACTGCGCCTTGGCGACTTCGGGCGACGTTTTCCAGCACGTTGAGATCGACGGCGTCCGCTACTCGCACATCGTCGATCCGCGGACCGGCATGGGCCTTACCGACCACTCGCTCGTGACGGTGATCGCGCGCGATTGCATTACGGCCGACAGCCTGGCGACGGCGGTCAGCGTGCTCGGGCCGCGCAGAGGGCTAAAACTCGTTGAACAGTTTCCGCGCGTCGCCGCGCATGTCATGCGCCGGCCGGGGGCAGTGATTGAAATTCACGAGTCGCGCGACTTCGGCTCGTACGAAGAAGAACGCCGCGCGCGGTGACCCGCAAGGTCGCAACTCAGCTTGCGGAGGACATCCTCTCTCTGAATCCCAACGGGATTCCGCAACGAAGCCCAGGGTTGCGAGGAACGAGCTACCC
>CAZZAQ010000161.1:0-8420 GCA_964652165.1 uncultured Bifidobacterium sp. | reverse complement strand
CGAGCGGGGAAAGCGAGCCGCAGCCGGCGATGCAGGCCAGCAGAGGGCTGGTGTTGATGACGAGCTGCTCCGGGCTAGGCATGGGCGAGGTCCGAGGCGAGTTCGGCGTCATCGTGCGAAATCACGGGAACGCCGTAGCGATGCAAGCCCAGGAGGAATTCCACACGGGTGACGCCCGCCAGGCGCGCGGCCAGACCGGAGGAGAGGCGCTTCAATTCAAAAAGCTTCACGGCCATCGCCATGCGGGCCTCGGCTTCGAACTCGCGGGGAGTGGTCTGAAGCAAGTCGGGCAGCGTGTCCGGATAGTCGATTCGCATCTGCATGGCGGCAATGTGGCGGCGGCAGCGACATGCGGCAAGTGCAAAGCCCGCGGAGGGTTCGCAGCGGTTACGAGGCGCTTGCGAGCTTGCAGCACGCCCGCTTCCCGTTACGCTGCGGCCATGAGCGCCACAGCTTGTCCTGTGTTCATCGGCGGGGAATGGAGACAGTTGTCCAATCTGCCCACCACGCCGGTCTTCAATCCGTCCACGGGCGAGGTCATTGCGGAGTGTCCGGCCGGCAACGCGGCGCTCGTGGATGAGGCGGTGCAGGCGGCGGCGGCGGCGTTTCCGGCGTGGCGCGACACGCCGCCGGTCGAGCGGGCGCGGGTGTTCTTCCGCTACCGGCAGTTGCTCGAACAGAATTTTGACCGCATCTGCGCCAGCATTTCGCGCGAGCACGGCAAGACGCTCGCCGAGGCGCGCGGGAGTCTCTTCCGCGGGATCGAGAATGTGGAATTCGCGTGCGGCATCCCGTCGCTGCTCATGGGCGACACGCTGGAGAACATCGCGCGCGGGGTGGATTGCGAGACGTCATTGCAGCCGCTCGGCGTGTGCGCCGGCATCACGCCGTTCAACTTCCCGGCGATGGTCCCGATGTGGATGTTCCCGACGGCGCTGGCGTGCGGCAACACGTTCGTGCTGAAGCCGAGCGAGAAAGTGCCGCTCTCGGCGGTGCTCGTCGGCGAATTGCTCGAACAGGCCGGTTTGCCGAAAGGCGTCCTCAACATCGTTCACGGCGGACGCGAGTGCGTGGATGCGCTGCTCGCGCATCCCAACGTGAAGGCCGTGTCGTTCGTCGGCTCGACGCCGATTGCGCGTTACATCTACGAGACCGGCACGAAGCACGGGAAGCGCGTGCAATCCAACGGCGGCGCGAAGAACTACATCGTCGTGATGCCCGACGCGGACGTGCCGAAGACGGTGGAAGCCCTCTCGACGGCGGCGTTCGGCTGCGCCGGCGAGCGTTGCATGGCCGGTTCCACGGCCATCACCGTCGGCGCGGCGGCGGATCGCCTGCTGCCGACACTGGTCGACGCCGCGCGCGCCATCAAGGTCGGCCCCACCGACCGCCCGACCCCGCAGCCGGACATGGGGCCGGTCATCACCGCGCAACATCGCGAGCGCGTCGCGGGACTGGTCGCGACCGGCGAGAAGGAAGGCGCGAAAGTCATTTGCGACGGCCGCGGCGTGAAAGTTCCGGAGGCGCCAAAGGGCTTCTACCTCGGCGCGACCATTGTGGACCAGGTGCAGCACGGCACGACGCTCGCGCGCGAGGAAGTCTTCGGCCCCGTGCTCAACGTGATGCGCATGGACGGCCTCGACCACGCCATCGAGCAGGCGAACCAGTCCACCTACGGCAACGGCGCGGCCATCTTCACGAACTCGGGCAAGGCCGCGCGCGAGTTCAAGCACCGCGTGAAGGCCGGCATGATCGGCATCAACGTCGGCGTGCCGGCGACGATGGCGATGTTCCCCTTCACCGGCTGGAACGAATCGTTCTTCGGCGACCTGCACATCCAGGGCCGCGAGGGGGTGCAATTCTACACGCAACAAAAGGTCGTGAGCACGCGGTGGTTTGGCGAGGGTGTGGGCGATGTGTGGAAGAAGTGATTCGGAAGAAAAGGGATTTTCACCACTCGACGACTGCGGTTGGAGCGCGTAACGTCGCTTTGGCATGGCTGAAATTCTTGAGATCCCGGAAGTCCGCCAGCGCGTGTCGCGCCTGACAGTGGAGGAGTATCACCGGCTCGACGAGTTCAACGAGAACGGACGGCGCACGGAACTGATTCGCGGCATCGTCATCGAGAAAATGTCAAAATCACCTCTCCACTGCACTCTCGCCAAGCGTCTCTACGACAAAATCGTCGCACTGCTCTCCGGGAGCTTCGTAGTCCGGCATGAGGATCCGCTGACTCTTTCGGACTCCGAACCTGAGCCTGACATTGCAGTTGTGCGCGGCACCGAGAGCGACTTCGCTGCCGCGCATCCTACCACGGCGGAACTTGTCGTCGAAGTGGCCGTCTCCAGCGCAACGCTCGACCGCGAGAACGCTTCGCTCTACGCCGAAGCCGGTGTGAAAGAGTATTGGATTATCCTTGCGGTTGAGCGGCAAGTGGAGGTGTATCGCAATCCGAGCGGTGGAGCTTACCAGGAGAAACGAATGGCTGCTGCAGGCGAGACCCTCGAGTGCGGCAGCGTGCCGGGAGTCCGGATTCGCCTGGCCGACCTGTTCGTCTGAGCGGAGGTCGACAGCGCGCTGTGTCCCTCACAAGGCCTCTGCTCATGTCCCTCCTCATCAAGAACGGCGAAGTCGTCACTGCCGACTCGCGCTGCACTGCTGACATCTTCTGCGAGGGCGAAACGATCAGACGCATCGGCCAAAACCTCGACGCCCCGCCCGGCGCCGAAGTCATCGACGCCACGGGCAAATATGTCTTCCCCGGTTTCATCGATCCGCATGTTCACATTTACCTGCCGTTCATGGGCACGTTCTCGAAAGACACCTACGAAACCGGCAGCCGCGCCGCGCTCGCCGGGGGCACCACCACGCTCATCGAGATGTGCTGCCCGTCGCGCGCGGATGACGCGCTGGCCAGCTTCGAGCTTTGGTTGGCGCAGGCCGCCGGCAAGTCCGCGTGCGACTTCACGTTCCACATGGGCGTGACAAAGTTCGACACTAAGACCGAGGGTCAACTCCGCGAGATCGTCAAGCGCGGCATCAGCTCTTTCAAAATCTTCCTCGCCTACAAAGGCGCGTTCGGCATCGACGACACCGAGCTTTACCGCGCGCTCAAGCTGGCGAGGGAACTCGGCGTCATCGTCACCGCGCATTGCGAGAACGAGACGCTCGTCGCCGAGCGGCAGAAGGAATTGCTGGCCGCAGGCAAGACCGACCCTGGCCAGCACCATGAGAGCCGCCCGCCGCGCGTCGAGGCCGAGGGAGTGCACCACCTGATGACGTTCGCGGAGTTGACCGGCGCGAGCACCTATATCGTCCACCTGAGTTGCCAGGAGGCGCTCGACGAAGCCCTCGCCGCTCGCCGCCGCGGCGTGCGCGTCGCCGTCGAGACGCTCATCCAGTATCTCGTGCTCGACAAGACCTATGCCGAGCGCCCGAACTTCGAGGGCGCCAAATACGTCATGTCCCCGCCCCTGCGCGACAAGCGCAACCAAGAGATTCTCTGGAACGCCCTTCGCGACGGCCTTGTTCAAACGGTTGCCACGGACCACGCGCCGTTCGACTTCACGAAGCAAAAGCCGATGGGCAGGGATGACTTCACGAAGATCCCCAACGGAATTCCCTCGCTCGAAGAACGAATCAACCTGCTCTACACCCGCGGCGTGAAGGCCGGCCGCATCGATCTGCACACCTTCGTCAACGTCGCCAGCACCCAGATCGCAAAGATCTTCGGCCTATTCCCGCGCAAAGGAACCCTCCAACCCGGCGCCGACGCCGACCTCGTTGTCTTCGACCCGAACTACCGCGGCGCGATCTCCGCGAAGACGCAGCACATGAACGTGGACTACAGCGCGTTCGAGGGCTGGCCGATCGAAGGTCGCCCCAGCGTCGTGACCGTGCGCGGTGAAATCGCCGTGCGCGACGGCAAGTTCGTCGGGAAGATTGGACGAGGACAGTTGCTGAAGCGCGAGCCAAACCACTGAATCAGGATTGTCGATCGCCGAATGGATTCGATTTTTCCCAAACTGACCATCGTTCGGTATCTGCCGCCCCGGCCATTTATCCTGCGTCATTGCCTTCAACACCCTTTCAGCACTCGACGCGCCTCATGCAATCAGGTAAGATTTCCTCGTCATGGCAGCAATTCTTGAGATTCCGGAAGTTCGCCAGCGCGTTTCGCCGCTGTCGGTCGAGGAATACCATCGGCTCGACGAATTCAACGAGAACGGGCGGCGCACCGAACTGATTCGCGGCATCGTGATCGAGAAAATGTCAAAATCCCCTCTGCATCGGACCATCGCCTCACTCCTCTACAGGCTTCTGTTGGAGCAACTGCCCCAAGGCTACTCCGTGTGGAAGGAAGAGCCGCTCACCTTCGTGGATTCGGAACCGGAACCGGACATCTCCTTGACGCGCGGGAGTGAGCGCGACTTCTCGACGGCGCATCCCACCACGGCGGAACTCGTCATCGAAGTCGCCGTCTCCAGCGCAACGCTCGACCGCGAAAACGCCTCGCTTTATGCCGAAGCCGGCGTGAAAGAGTATTGGATTATCCTCGGCGCCGAACGGCGCGTGGAGGTCTATCGCCTTCCTGGCGACGGGCGCTACCAGGAGCAACGCCTGTTCGGCTCCGGCGACACGATCGAATGTGGCAGCGTGCCGGGGGTGCGGGTCCGCATCGCCGACCTCTTTGTCTAAGTGAATCGAATGGACCGCAGACCGAGGCTCGGCCCTACGGGACGGTGCAGTGGAGCGTGCGGCAATTCATGACTGTCCATCACGTCCAAGTCTTTCCTTCCAGGACTCCGCTGCCGAAGAACCGGCAACTCGCCTGGAAAATCGCCGAGGTCGCATCTTGCGCCGCGCCCATCGAGCCGGCGGTCGCGGAGTCGGTCGTCAACCGCGTCATCGACAACGCCGCCGTCGCCATTGCGGCCATCAATCGCCCGCCCGTCGCCAATGCGCGCACGCAGGCGCTGGCGCACCCGCGAGCGAGCGGGGCGACGGTGTTCGGGGTGCCTTCGGAGCAGCGCTTCGAGTGCGAGTGGGCAGCGTGGGCCAATGCCGTCGCCGTGCGCGAGCTGGACATGCACGACACGTTTCTGGCCGCGGACTACTCGCATCCGGCGGACAACATCCCACCCCTGCTCGCCGTGGCGCAGCAGTGCGGTCGCACCGGCGCGGAACTCGTGCGCGGAATTGCCGTCGCCTACGAAATCCAGATGGACCTCGTGCGGGGCATCTGTCTTCACGAACACAAGAAGGACCACATCGCGCACCTTTGCCCGTCGGTCGCCGCAGGACTCGGTGCGATGCTCGGGCTCGACACCGACACGATCTATCAAGCCATTCAGCAGGCCGTGCATGTGGGCTTCTCCACACGGCAGTCGCGCAAGGGCGAAATCTCCAGTTGGAAAGCCTACGCGCCAGCGCACGCCGGCAAGCTCGCCATCGAAGCCGTGGACCGGGCCATGCGCGGCGAGAAGAGTCCGTCACCGATTTACGAAGGCGAGGACAGCGTCATCGCGTGGATGCTTGGCGGGCCGGACGCCTGCTACGACGTGCCCTTACCCGAACCCGGGGAGCCGTGCCGCGCCATCCTCGATTCCTACACCAAGGAACATTCCGCCGAGTACCAGGCGCAGGCGTGGATCGACCTCGCGTTCCGGCTCCGCAAACAGATTCCCGACCTGCGCGCCATCCGTGACGTGACGATTCACACGAGCCATCACACGCACGCCGTCATTGGCAGCGGCGCGAACGATCCGCAGAAGTTCGACCCGAGCGCCAGCCGCGAAACGCTCGACCACAGTCTGATGTTCGTCTTCGCCGCCGCGCTGCACACGGGTTTCTGGCATCACATCAGGAGTTACGCGCCGGAAGTCGTGCGGCATCCAGAGGTGATCGCGCTCTGGCAGAAAATCAAAACCGTCGAAGACCCGGCCTGGACAGCGCGCTACCACGCGACGGATCCGCGAGCCAAGGCATTCGGTGGCCGCGTTGAAATCGCCTTTGCCGACGGACGCAAACTCGCCGACGAAATCGCCGTGGCGGACGCGCATCCGCTCGGGGCGAGGCCGTTCGCCCGCGCGGATTACATCCGCAAGTTCCGAACGCTCGCGGAGGACTTGATTTCGCCTGAGGAAGGAACTCGCTTCCTGTCGGCGGCCCAACGGCTGCCTGAACTGCGCGCCGACGAACTTGACGCGCTCAACGTCGTGCTCCCACGCGGACGGCTGGCTTGCGCCGAACGCGACCGACGTGGCATCTTTTGACGCGATGCTCTTCGCCCAAAAATCCCCCGCCCAGAAACGCGCCGAGTTCCGCGAAGCGTTGAAGGCCGGCAGACTGCTTCGCTTCCCTGGCGCGTTTTCGCCGCTTGTGGCGATGCTGATCGAAAGGCAGGGGTTCGACGGGGTTTATGTTTCCGGCGCGATGCTCGCCGCCGACCTCGGGTTGCCGGATGTGGGCCTGACCACGTTGAACGAGGTGGCCCACCGGGGCCGCGCCATCGCGCGGGCGACGCAACTGCCGGTGATCGTTGACGCAGACACCGGCTTCGGCGAGGCGCTGAACGCGGCGCGCACCGCCCAGGAATTGGAGGAACTCGGCCTGTGCGGCTGTCATCTCGAGGATCAACAGAATCCCAAACGCTGCGGACATCTGGACAACAAGTCGCTCGTGTCCGCCGCGGACATGGTGAGGAAAATCCGGGCTGCCTCGTCTGCGCGGCGCGACGCCAACTTCGTCCTTATCGCGCGCACCGATGCCCGCGCCTCGGAGGGCCTGGACGGGGCCATCGCCCGCGCGCGCGCATATGTGGACGCGGGTGCGGACATGATTTTCCCGGAGGCGCTCGCGGACGAAAGCGAGTTCGAAAAGTTCCGCAAGGCCATGAGTGTCCCGTTGCTGGCGAATATGACGGAGTTCGGGAAGACGAAATTGCTCACGACGAAGCAACTTGAGAGTCTAGGCATCAACGTGGTGATTTATCCCGTGACGACCCTGCGGCTGGCGATGAAAGCCGTGGAGGCAGGATTGGCGGCAATGCAAAAGCAGGGCACGCAAGCCGCGCTGCTCGACCGGATGCAGACGCGCGCCGAGCTTTACGAACTGCTGCGCTACGTAGACTACCAGCGGTTCGACCAGGACGTGTTCAATTTCAAACTATGAGCGCAGAACAATCCAACATCCATCGCGGCTTGGAAGGCGTGGTCGTGGACACGACGCGCATCTCCAAAGTCATGCCGGAGATTAACGCGCTGGTCTATTACGGCTACCCTGTGCAGGAGCTTGCCGAGCAGTGCAGCTTCGAGGAGGTCGCGTGGCTGATCTGGCACGGCGAACTGCCGAACACAGGGCAACTCGCCGAATTTCAAACCGAGGAGCGCCGCCAACGCGAACTGAGCGCCGATCTGCTCACCGTGCTTCAGCGCTGCCCGCGCAGCGCGCATCCGATGGACGTGCTCCGCACCGGCGTGAGCTTTCTCGGCACGGAGGACACCGAGCCGGAGAACCAAGACGCCGCCACCAACTTGAGGCGTTCGATCAGCCTGCTCGCCAAAATTCCCACGATGGTCGCGGCGTTTTATCGACAGCGCAAGGGGCAGGAAGTGATCGCGCCGCGCCGCGAACTGGGCATCTCGGAAAACTTCTTTCTGATGAGCCAGGGCCGCGTCCCGGCGCCGGAGGTGGTGAAGGCATTCGACGCGTCGCTGGTGCTTTACGCCGAGCACGGGTTCAACGCCTCGACGTTCACGACGCGCGTGGTGGTGTCGAGCCTGTCGGACATTTACGGCGGCGTGACGGCCGGCATCGCGTCGCTCAAAGGCCCGTTGCACGGCGGCGCCAACGAAGCGGTGATGCAGATGCTGCTGGAAATCGGCGAGCCTTCGCGCGCCCGCGAGTGGCTGCTCACGGCGCTGCGGCAGAAGCGCAAGGTGATGGGCTTCGGCCACCGCGTGTACAAAAAGGGCGATTCCCGCGTGCCGACGATGAAGAAGTACGCGCGACAGATGGCGGAGTTTACGGGCCAGACGAAGTGGCTCGACATTGCCGACACCCTCGAAGCGACGATGGGCGAGCAGAAGGGCATTCACCCGAACCTGGATTTTCCTAGCGGGCCGGCCTACCACATGATGGGCTTCGATACCGACATGTTCACGCCGTTCTTCGTTATGGCGCGCATCACGGGCTGGACGGCGCACATGCTGGAGCAACTGGCCAACAACCGCCTGATCCGTCCGCTGTCGGAATACACCGGCCCCGGCGAGCGGCACGTCGTGCCGTTGAGCCGGCGCGCTTCGTAGCCCGGTCATTTCAGGCCCGACGCGGGCGCCGGACAAGCCGCCGGTGCGCGGGTCAACGTGGCCTTCGATGACGAAATCGGCCGGCCTGCCGAAGCCTTGGCGCAGGCAGGC
>CAZZAQ010000160.1:6341-8441 GCA_964652165.1 uncultured Bifidobacterium sp. | reverse complement strand
GCAGCAGGATTTCCCGGCCGGGACGGACGGTTGCGGTGTCCAAATCGAGTTTCAGTGAGCGGGCGGCAAGAACGATGCCGAGATCCCAGACTCGCTGGCGCGTAAAGGCGCGGGCAATCCGTTGGGTGCCGGCGGGCAGCACGCGGCGGGCGCCCAACTCCAGCAGCCGCCCGGCGTCGTATAGCCCATAGCGGCCGATCGGTATGATGGTTTGTGTCCCGTCCTCCAAGGTAAAAACAAGGTGGTTGGTGTCATAGGCGAAGCCGTCGAAGCGCCTGGCGGCTTCGAGGATCATCGGGTGCCAAATGATGTAATCCTGGAACGCGCGAACGCGGCGCAGGATGCCGTCACTGTCGCGGACGGCCGAGATATTGCCGATAGCCCAGGCGTTGGTGCGAAAGAGCAAGTGCGGCGGCGCCTCGGGTTGCGCGCCGAGGATGACGTTGCCGGCGTTCCGGAGGGCTCGGGCGAAGTATTCGTCGGGCGTGCCGGGCGCGCCGTCGGGCATTTGCGAGTGGTCGCGGCGCAGTCCCGGGAAGAGGATGTCGAAGGCGACGGCCTGGGCGCCCTGGGTCTTCAGTTCCTCCGCGACGCGCCCATAGACAAAACGCGGCCAGTAAAGGTCGGCAGTGAATCCGAGGGAACCGCTGGCCAGATCGTCGATGGAATCGTTGCTGATGAAGACGAAACCGAGGTTGGTGGCGTTCTGGCTCGGGGCGTTGGTGGCCTGGCGGACGCGCCAATCGAACGTCATCCATTCCAGGCGTTGGACGAAATCCCACCGGCCCTGACGGCCGAGGGCATGCAAGAGGAGCACGGCGCCGAGCACCACGGCACACAACAGGAGCGGGACGAATACTTGTCGCCTGGCCTTCATGGCTTGACGCTTCCGATGAAAAAAGCCCGGCGCAGCGCCAAGCCGCACCGGGCCAGGGAATTCCAGTGCAGTGGGCTAGCGGACGGGCGGCGTGCCCGGCGAGAGGAAATCAGGCCGGCCCGGCACACCCGGTGGCGGTCCTGGCGGGCGGAACGGCGGGTTGTTCATTCTCTCGATCTGCTGGCGGACGGCCAAGGTCAAGTCTTCCGGGGCGGGGCGGACGCCGTCGGCGGGTGTGAAGTAAACGGGTGGCGGCGCTTTGAGCACATACGGAGTCGCCGTGCCTGTGGGTGGGGAATGGACGAAGATGAGCGTGCCGTCCAACAGCACCCATGAGGAATCGGAACGGGCGCTGCCTTTGGTGCCACGAATGCCGGCGACGCCGTTAGGCACTTTGATTTCGTAGCGCGAGGCCTGGGAGAGCTTGTTGACGTTGAAATACATCTGCCCTTCCGGCAGGTGGACCTGCACTTCCACGGCCGTATCAGCGCCGGTGTCGGTCAGGGCCAGTTTGTCGAGCGAAACGGTGGATTTCTCAGCCACCCGGATGACCCCGGCGCTGTTGCCGAGGAACAGATCCACGGTGGATTCCGGACCGGTCTTGATGATCGCGCCAGTGGAGAGCACGGTCCCAACCTTCAGTGGCCGTCCCGGAGCGTCGCCAGTGGAATGGGTCGCCGTGCCTGAAACAGCACGAACCTCCGCTTTGCCCGGCACGGTTTGCCCAGGAAGCAGGCAAGGAATGCCCAACCCCAGCCCCAGGACAAGCGGCACTTTCAGACCACCTACAAGTCGTTCAATCAGTTTCATAAGTTGTTGCGTGTCAAATATGCGGCCCGGCTGGCGATCGAAGTTAGAGTCTCGAACTTCATTGTCAACGGAATAATCGGCCGGCCGCGAGCATCGTTCGGGTCCGGTTCCAGCAAATCTGCGGCCAAGATTTGGATGATTCGTGCCGCGCTCAACTGAAGACCATAGTTCAACCACGAATGGACACGAATGAACACGAATTTCAAAGGACTGCGGGCGAAGTTGCCTCTCACCCAACGGGTGAGTCTGAGTCCTGATTCCGATTCGAGCGAATTCGTACTACTATCCAACAGTTTGCGCAGCCCACGCAAATTATCCGGAGCGCGGGTCTGCGACCCGCAGCAGCCTGGAACTCATCTCATAAATGCTGTGGTAGGGCGCGCCGCTCCGCGCGCGCCGTCGCGCGGACTGGA
>CAZZAQ010000160.1:2634-6277 GCA_964652165.1 uncultured Bifidobacterium sp. | reverse complement strand
GCTGCGGCTCACAGAGCCGCGCGCCTTTGGTTGCGGCTCCGCCGCGCTGTGTCCATTCGTGGTTGAAGGTGAGGTTCACCGTTGCACCGGACGAATTCACGGTCAGCGCTTCAAGGCGGGCGCATTGGTCGTTTCCGCCAGTTTTTCGTCGGTCAGGCGCAGGTAAAACCAGGCATTGAAGGCATTGGAGTTGATATTGGCGTTGGAGGTCAGGCGGAGGGATTTCTCAAACCATTGCTTGGCCATCGCATAATCCTCGATTTGGAAATAATGCCAGCCCACCCGGGCCGCCACCGTGAATTGGTTCCCATCCAGTCGGCGCGCCTCCTCAAAGTATCGCCCGGCTTCATCGGCCCGTCCCAGCCAGTCGAGGCACATGGCGTAGCCGATGCGGGCGCGCGCCTCGTAGGGATTGAGTTCCATCGCTCTGCGAAACCAGACCAGGGCCTTCTCGGCCAGGGCTTCGTAGCCCGGCAGGCCGACGAAGCTTTGGATTCGGAGTGCCTCGCCCAACTCGATGGCGGCCTCGAAGTTTTTCGGCTCGGCCACGACAATGTCCTCCAGGGCGGCGATCTGCGCCTTGCCGAGGGCCGCAAGCCGTCCGGAGTCCGCTTTGCCAGACTCCGTGGCGATGGCCCGGGTGATCGTACGCAGGCGCGCCAACCCGGCGCACTCCTGGGTGCGCCGCCACGATTGCAAACCGAGCCAGACCAGCGCCGCGGCCAGCGCCGGATAGACCACGCTCCGCAATGGCCATCGCACCGTGTGCCAGTACCGCTCGCTGGCAAACCGGTGATAACTGGCCACCAGCCCCATGATGGTTACAGCCAGAATGGCGTTGGCCGGGATGTGCATGTTGAAGTCCGTGTACGAATGGACCAGGATCGCCAGCAGCCCCCGCTTGGCGCCCAGGTCGCTTTGCGAGCGCTGCACGAAACGCCAGCCCGTGAACACCTGCCAGTAAAATGTTCCCCAGCAAGCCGCCACGAGCAGCGCACCCACCAGGCCCCAATCGGCCAGCGTGTTGAGGTAGTCGTTGTGGGCTCGATCGGGTCGGCTCTGGAGATCGTAGTCGAACGGCCGGTACTCCCCGAAACGGGCGTCAAAATGGTTCGGCCCAACCCCGAACCAGAAATGCTCCTTCCACATTGCGGTGGCCGGTTCCCAGAGCCGGAAACGGATGTCATCGAAATGCCGGGCTTCGTCGAACCGCTCGATGCGGTTGGCGGACATCCGGGCTTTGGTGAACGTGAGCGCAAACAGCGCGGCGAACACCCCCAGGACGATGAGCGTCCGCTTCCAATACTCCCGCTGACGCACCGTCCAGTAAAAAAGTCCGATCAGGCCCACCGCCGCCGCAACCCATCCGCCCCGGGAAAAGGTCACCGTCAGTCCGGCGAAGATCGCCAGGGAGGCGTAGCCCAGGACGACCTTCATGAGGTGGCTGAACCGCCCGGTAAGCGTAAAGGTCAGCGCCATCGGCAACACCATTTCCAGATAACCGGCCAGGTGGTTCGGATTGACGAACGTGCCGGAACCGCGTTTGCGATTGCCGGGCGGCTTGTCGAATGATCCGACCAGGCTCCAGACCTCGTCCCAGTCCCTCAGAAACTGGAGCACCGCATAAAACGACAGGGCCATCGCCAGGAAAATCAGGGCCAATCCCACAATCTGCGATGGTTCCTGTTTGTGGAGGTTGTTGATGACCGCAAAAAAAATCACCGCGTACACGACCACGCGCACCAACTCCTGCCGCGCCAGGTACTCCACGTCCGCCGCCCAATACCGGGCAATCGCGTAGACGACGAACGCCAACACCGGCCAGCAGACGGGGGTCCAGAGCAGGCGATGCTTAGGGTTGACCAGGAAACGGAAGCTCCAAACACCCAGCAGCAGCACCGCCATCCACTGGATCACCACGAAATCCTGCGGGCGGGCGCCCCCGATGGCCAGCACGGAAAAAACCAGGATGGCCAACACCAGCCCGAGGACGCCTTTTTCGCACCAATTGTCGAGTTGTTCCCGATCCATTGGTGTCCTCGTCAGGCTGGCCTGTTAGCTCCACTCACGCCGCACGAATCGTTTAGCGGTAACAATGCGATTGAACACGATGCCTTGTGGCTCAACCCAGATACTCGCGTGGGTCGGCGATCCTGCCGGCGATGGCACTGGCGGCAACCGTCATCGGTGAGGCCAGGAATACCTGCGATTCCTTGTGGCCCATGCGGCCGGGGAAATTGCGGTTGGTCGCGCTGATGCATTTGAGCGGCGTGTTCATCCGCCCGAACGTGTCCACCGGCCCGCCGAGGCACGCGGCGCAACCGGCGTTTTCGGTCATCTGGACGCCCGCATCGACGAGGATTTGCCACACTGGCTTGCCGCCCCAGCGCGCGGTCTGAAGGTCGTGCACAATCTCAGGTGTCGCCGGCACCCCGAAGGTGTCGATGCTCACCCGCCGGCCATTGAGCACGCGCGCGAATTCGAGAAAGTCGCTCGTCTTGCCGCCCGTGCAGGAGCCGACGTACGCCCGGTCCAGCTTGATGTGGCCCAGCTCCTTGGCCTTCTTGCGCTGGCCGGGGTCGGGATGGCACGCAACGGTCGGTTCGAGTTTCGACAGATCCACGGTCAGTTCGTAGCTAAACGTTTCGTTGCGCTCCCGTTCGACTGGTTGATAGCTCTGCCGGGTGCCGTTCAACTTCGTGCGGTAGTCCACGTACGCCTGCGTCTGCGCGTCGAACTCGAAGATCCCGTTCTTGCCGCCCGCCTCGATCGCCATGTTGGCGACGGTCGTGCGGTCGTCGATGTTGAGGGCCGTTGCGCCCGGACCGTCGAACTGCATCGCCCGGTAGGTCGCGCCATCGAAACCAATTTCACCGATGCAATGCAGGATGATGTCCTTGGCCATGACCCACGGTTGAAGCTTGCCTTCGAGCCGGAAATGCATCGTCTCGGGCACCTTCACCAGCAGCTTGCCCGTGCCCATCACGAACCCCGCGTCTGTGTTCCCAATCCCCGTGGCGAACTGGTTGAACGCCCCCGCCATGCACGTGTGCGAGTCGGTGCCCAACAGGATTTCCCCCGGCCGGGTGTGGCCCTTTTGCGGCAGCGCCGTGTGGCACACGCCGGCGTAGTTCGATCCGTATTGCCTCTGGAGCGGGCCTTTCGACGGGTCGAACACCCATTTGCCATCCGGATCGTCTATCACGTCGTAAAAATAAGTGATGCCCTGCTCCTTCACGAACTCGCGCAGGATGTCCACGTTGCGGTTCGACTTCGAGTCGGCGGTGAAGATGTAATGATCGGGGATGATCACAACGCGCTGGCGGTCCCACACCCTGGCCGACGGCCCGAACTCGCGCTTAAACACGCCGATGGTGCCCGGACCGCAGACGTCGTGGGTCATCAGCACGTCGGCCTTGATCCAGACGTTCTCTCCGGCTTGCACGCGGGCCTTGCCGGCCGCACGGGCGAGTATGGACTCCGTCAATGTCATAGACTCAAAGCATTACCTGACCCGCGCTGGAACTGCAAGCACGGGTAATGTTGGACCGGTTCTCGGGGCAACGCCGGCAGGGCCAAGCAATCATTGAGCCCCTGAACCGCGCGGTAGGGACGCGCTGCCGCGCGTCCAGGCCGACCGGCA
>CAZZAQ010000160.1:0-2611 GCA_964652165.1 uncultured Bifidobacterium sp. | reverse complement strand
GCGCATCGGGGCCATGAACCCGGTTGGAGCGCCGGACTCCGATCCGGCTCGGCGTGATGTAATTTTCATCGAGCCGCATCGGAGTGCGGCGCTCCGGTTCATGGAAAGGGTCCGGACGCGTGCGCGGGCGCGAAATCTGTTTGTGCCGTAGTTGGTTTGCAGTATTTTCCCCTCATGAGTTCCGTCGCCGAAATCGAATCGGCCATCGAGCGGTTGTCTCCGGGCGAAGTCGCCGAATTGGCCGCCTGGCTGGAGGAATACCAGCAGATGATCAACGCCTCGGCCGAAATCTTCACGATGTACGACAAGGAGGAGGAAGCCAGGTAATGGCCCGGGCGCGGCGCGGCGAACTCACGCTCTCCCCTGAGTGATGTCCAGCCCTCTTCGGTATAAGTAAGGTATCCAGTAGGTATTCTGACCAGCACGACCCCGCTTGCCTAGAAGTCCGATAGAAAGTAGGTCTGCAGAATGCTCATCCCACGATCTTCCAAGCAGTCTTTGAAGCGCCGGGATAGAGTACTCCGACTTTCCGCCTTGAAACTTCTCAATGTGTGGCCAAAGATGAGGAAACTCCGCCTTCAGATACGTGTCTCGCTTTCGCTTGGAAAGTTCTTCTAGACCATATTGCATCGCTTGCGATCCGATCAGCCAAGGAGATTCACTATTGGGAGTCGCATTGAACACGTCCTGTTGAGTCTGTTTCGCTCTGGCTAACAGGTCCAAAACGTCCCTTGGCGTGACGACGCCTCTTCCGTCCATGGTATGGTTGTATATCCAGCGCAGCGTCGAGCTTTGGTTTGGTCCGCTGTGAACTGTAGCCGGAAATACATAATAGAAGCATGCGCTGCGGTATTCTTGGCTTGCCGCCAAGCGACCTTCCTCAATTTTGAAGTAGGCACGCAAACCTTGGTCTGCAAAAAGGCGTTTTACAATCATGGTCAAGATTTGATCCTCTGACCAACGCAAAGTATCGGCTTGCCGGGCAGTAATGTGGGTTAGTGCGGTGAATCCCGCATCTGTTGATACTACCTGTTCGAGCATATCATCTCGAAGGAAAACCTTTATTCGGATTGTTTCGGAGGTAAACAATCGCATGGATCGAAGCAGTCCGCGGAGAGATCGGGTCTCTACCTCACTCCTTCGTGGAAAAACTTCATCAAGCCTGTCAATCATCAGCCAAATCGCCAGTTCGGCTTTATTAAGGATCGCTTCAAGCGAGTCCTTGATATCTGCCACAAAACGTGGAACAGCGGCGGGATTGGAAGGTCCTCCAGTTGATCTCGCCTCAATCGGCTTGCCAAAAAGATCGAGTTCCACTTCGCCAGCCTCATCGGGAAATTTGTAACGAAGCCTGGGCGTCCAAAGACGAAGCACCTGAAGAGTCCACGCGAGAATATCTTTCAGAGACTTCTTTGCCTTAATTTCTGGAATGTTGGCTCTGGCGCACGATTGGCGAAAGCGATCAATTTCAGTCGATGCAGTTTGCAGATATGGCTGATACATTTCTACCTTAATGAATTGCTCATGAGCTAGAGAAGTTAAGTAGATACACCAAAAATTAACGAAGTCTTCCTCTGACAGGCTATCAAACTGCTCTTTGAAAGCATGAAATACGTTGTCCCCATGCCTTTGCACCCCATGTGCGATGACAACCTTACGAGAACGAAGAAGGTGCTCCGGTAGGAAATCTACGAATATTCTAAAGAGCGCACTCTTTCCAGAACCTTTCGTTCCTGGTATAAGGTCCACCTTATCCTGGAGTAGATCGGTGAATGCCGATGTCTCAACGCGAGCGGTTTCAAGCAGTTTGTCCTGCTCGGCAATTGACGAACCAAGATCCAATACCTGCAAGAGATTCGCTGCAGTAACATGCTTATTCATGAGAAAGTCATTGTATCGTTTGGTTCAAGTAAGGGAAGGCTTAATCCGCGCTTCTGCACAGTCGATCCTGAGGGGAATTGCCGCGACAGGTGCGGCGGCATTGGTCGGGCTCGACTTCTCTCGGCAAGTTTATGTCCCACCGGTACCGGTCGGTGGCTTCGTCGTCCCGCCCGTGCCGGGGCCGGGCGTCTCGCCGGGTTCGTAAAGATACACCACGCACCAGCGCAGGCATTTCTGGCGGCGACTGCTGACGGCGGCGACTTTGCTGTAGAAGAATTCCACAGTGTCGCAGCCGCTCGGCTACTTTGCCTTCTCCGCAGGCAGTTTCTCGATTCGGGTGATGTGCAGGATTGCGACCTCCTTCACGTAGTCTTCCGGGCGCTTCGTGGAACGGCCGGACACGCCGACGAAGAGGGTCGAGCCGAACACCCACGCGAACTCCGGATGCGGCACGTTATGGGAGGAACCGTCCGAATGAAATAGCCGGAAGGGTCGGAAGGGCCGGGCGCTGAGGTGTTCCCGGATTTGTCGAGCGGTGATCATATTTGCATTGGCGGAACGTTGGCACTGGCCCCACGCCGGCGCAAGTGGGTTGGGGGCGCGGAATAGCGCCGGAACGTTCGGCTATCAGTCCAGTGGTTCACAGCGCGGCTGACGCCGCAACCAAAGTCGATAACCGCAAAGAACGCAGAGAACGCAGAGAGTGAATGGCTTCTCTTTGTGGTCTTTG
>CAZZAQ010000159.1:2371-8477 GCA_964652165.1 uncultured Bifidobacterium sp. | reverse complement strand
GGCCCTCTCCTCCCTCGGAGGGAGGAGAGGGAGTCCGACGGCGCCGAATCGGGGCAGTGTCAAGATGCGCCCTATCCGGTGTGATGGGTCAGTAAAGCGTTGAAGCGTTCAAGCCTTCAGTGGTTTCATCCCAGACACATGGCGCGACGCTTCAATGTTTTAACGCTTCAACGTTTCAACGGTCTAACCCTTCAACCTCATTGAGGATTCGCAGGATCCCGTGAAACAAATCGCCCAGTATCAAGACGGCCGGCTCGAATTGCAGGAAGTGCCGATGCCCACGCCGCCGCCCGGCGGACTGCTCGTGCGCGTCACCCACTCGGTCATCAGCGTCGGCACCGAACGCATGAAGGTCGAGCAGGCCAGGATGAATCTGTTCCAGAAGGCCAAGGCACGCCCCGATCAAGTCCGCAAAGTCCTCGACACCGCCAGGACGCTCGGCTGGAAGTCGGCTCTGGAGAAAGTCCGCAACCGCCTGCAAACGCCGTCGCCACTCGGCTACTCCGCAGCTGGCATCATCGAGGCGGTCGATTCCGGGAACACCCGCTTCCGAGTCGGCGATCGCGTGGCGGTCGGCGGCGCCGAGTGCGCGTTCCACGCCGAGTACGTCGCCGTGCCGGACTTGCTCGCGGCGAAGGTGCCCGAAGGGGTCGAGAATTGGCAGGCTGCCTACACCACGCTGACCAGCATCGCGCTCCAGGCCGTGCGCCAGCTTGGGCCGGCGCTGGGAGAGCGCGTGCTCGTCATGGGCCAGGGGCTTGTTGGCCTTTTGGTGACAGCGCTTCTTCGTTCGAATGGCGTTCGCGTGATGGCGGTCGATCTCGCGCCGGCCCGGCGTCCCTTCGCCGAAGCGCTCGGCGCCGATAAAGTTGTCATTCTCAGAGAGCAAAACCTCGCTGACGAAGTCCGCGCCTGGACCGACGGCTACGGGGTCGATGCCGTCATTCTCGCCACCGCCACCCAAGACAACGCCCCGACCGAACAGGCCCTCGACGCGCTCCGCGACCGGGGCTGCATCGTCGTCGTCGGCAACACGAAAGTGGACCTGCCGTGGAAGGCGACTTACGAGAAGGAAATCCAGGTGCGTTACTCCCGCTCCTACGGTCCCGGCCGCTACGATCCGGCCTACGAATGGGGCGGCGCCGATTACCCGATTGGCTTCGTGCGCTGGACCGAGCAACGCAATTTCGACGCCTGCCTGCACTTGATGCAGACCGGCGCGCTGAACCTCTCCGCCCTCATCACCCGCCGCGTGCCCTTCGCCAAGGCGCTGGGGGTTTACCAGGATTTGTTGGGCGAAGGGGCGGCGAAGGAAGTGGGGGTGGTTTTGGAGTATGAAGGAAGTAATCAGTGTTCAGTAATCAGTAATCAGTCCGCCGAAGCGCAGGCCGCAGGGCCGGGCAGACTGAAAAGTGAATACTGTTTACTGAAGACTCCGGTGGCGCGCCTGGACGTCATCGGCGCCGGGAACTTTGCGCGCACGATGCTGTTGCCGCATCTCCAGGGGCAGGTTCCCTTCGGCACCATCGTGAATCAGACCGCCCTCAGCGCGAACCACGTCAAAGCCAGGTTCGGCTTCGCTGAAGCTTCGACGGACGCAGCCGCCGTCCTTGGAGCGCCGAGCTCCGGCTCGGCGCGCGCCGGGCGGGAAGCCGGCGTTCCCTCTGCCGTCCTCATCGCCACGCGGCACCATCTGCACGCCCCGTTGGTCGTTCAGGCGCTGGCTGCCAATCGCCATGTCTTCGTCGAGAAACCGCTCTGCCTGTCGCGCGCTGAACTGGCCGACATCGACGCCGCGCTGGCGAAGAGTTCCGGCTCCGTGCAGGTCGGATTCAACCGCCGCTTCGCAGCCGCCAGCGTCGAGTTGAAGCATCTCATGGCCGCGGCGCCCGGCCCGAAGAGCGCCAGCTTCCGCGTCGTGCCCGGCCGGCTCGACCCATCGCACTGGTATGCGAATTACGCCGAGAGCGGCGGGCGCGTGCTCGGCGAAGCGTGCCACTTCCTGGATTATTTCTGCTTCCTGTTCGGCTCGCGCCCGATTCGCGTGCTGGCGCAGACAACCTGGCCCGCCAGCGGACGATTGCCGTTTCCCGACAGCGTGACCGCGCAGGTCGAGTTCGCCGACGGCTCGTCCGGCCAATTGATTTACACCGGCGAGGGAGACACGACCTGGCCCAAGGAGCAATGCACCGTTTACGGCGCCGGCGTTGTCGCCGAGCTCACAAACTTTCAGGAACTCGTCATCCGTCGCGGGCGCAAGGAGACCAAACGCCGCTTCGATGGCAAGGGCCACGCCGAGCAGATGGCCGCCTGGGCGGCGTTCCTGCGCGGCGCCGCCGAACACCCGCTGCCCTACGAGCAGTCGCGCCATAGCATGGTGTTGACCTTCTCGATGCTCGAGTCGATCCAGCAAGGGCGATCCGTGGACATTTAGGCCGCGTACTTGACACCAGAGAGCGCGGGACTGAGGTTGCGACGCTTTGCCAGACCGTCGGAGCGCACGCGTTCCAGCGTGCGGCTTGCATCGTAGCGCAGGCTGCCCAGCCTGCTGTATCGCGGGTTGCCAACCCGCGGAGGTAGGAATCTAAAGGGACGTCGATTCGCCTCGGCGGCGTCCGCCGACTGGCAGTCGGCGAAACAGCAGACAGGGCTGTCTGCGCTACTGGTCAGGCGTGCGCTTCACGTCGAGTCGTTGGCGTGTGGATGTATCGCAGCAAAAGTGGTAGCAAAAGTGGTTTGCCGGCCCGGGAAATTGCGGTAACCTGGCAGCCAGATGTCCGCCATCGCCGACAAGCAGTTCATCCTCGACGACTCCGGAAAACCCGTGGCCGTGTTGTTGGACCTCGCCACGTACGGGCGTCTTTGTGCCGCAGCCGAAGAGGCGGCGGATGTCCGCGCTTTTGACGCGGCCATGCCGCAGGCATTGCGGGAGCTGAAGGCCGGCGAGTGCGTGGAATGCGAGCAGTACCTCGCCGGGCGCCGCAGCCAATGAGCTACCGCGTGGTTGATCGCTGAAGGCCGGAGCTTCCCCCTTCACGGCCATGTCGCAGCTCTCTTGGTACTGGCACCGGTTGCGGGCGATGAGTCCCGCGGAGATGGCATTGCACGCGCGCAAGAAGCTCCGCCAGCGCGCCGACTCCCGGCGGCTGCCCGATTGGTCCACGCTGACGCTCGAACCGACGGGTGCCTTCCCGAAATTGCCCAGGCCGGAGGACGCTCCGCCGGTTCTCCGCGACGCGCTCCAGCGCGACGTGGAAAACATTCTCGCCGGACGCTGGAAGGCCTTTGGCCATCTCGATCTGAAGGTGGATGACCCGCCCAAGTGGCACTGCGATTACCTCGTCGGGAGGGATTTTGCGACCACGGAGAGCGCCTTCAAACTGGACCACCGCGCGCTGCCCGCCGGCGGGGACGTGAAGCTCATCTGGGAGTTGAGCCGCTGGTATCCACTTGTCCGCCTGGCGATGGCGGCCTACGTGCTCGGCGATACGCGCGCGGCGATCAAGTGCGTCGAATGGCTCGAAGACTGGGTGAAGCACAACCCGCCCTACCGGGGCTGGAATTGGACGAGCGCCCTGGAGGCTGGACTGCGGCTCATCCAGTTCACCTGGATTGACGCGCTCCTCACAAGCGCAAGAGCGCGGACAGCCTTGTCCGCGCCATCCGGATCGGGCATGGACGCGCGGACAAAGCTGTCCGCGCTCCGCGGCGCCATTCTCCCTCCGCACGTTTGGTTCGCGTGGCGGCACCGGTCGTTCGGCTCGTCGGCGAACAACCATTTGCTCGGGGAACTGGCCGGATGCATCATCGCGACCGTGCGCTGGCCGGAACTGGCCCGCTGCAGCGCGCCGCTCGACGATTTGCAACGCCGCTGGAAGCGCGAGGTGCTGGCACAATTCGCCGAGGACGGCGGGAACAAGGAGCAGGCGCTGAACTACCAGCTTTTCTCGTGGGAACTTTGCTGGCAGGCGTTCACCGCGTTGGAATCCCAGAAGTTCATCCAAAGCCAGGTCGAGCAGCGGCTTTGGTTCGCCGGAAATTTTTTGGGAGAAGTCCAGGCCCGCACGGACCACTGGGACTACGGGGACTCGGACAACGCGTTCGTCGTGCCGTTCTTTGCGCGCGCCGAACACGCCGTCAGCGAGTGGCGCCAGTGGTTCGAAGCGCCGGTCCAGAGCCCCGCCATTGCATACTGGCTCGGCGATGCGCCGATCCGCTATCCGCCGATCCGCCGCGGAGACCCTTGGTACACCCGCACGTTGGTCGAGTATTTGCATTCGAGGATAAGATCGGCGGTGGGTGTTCCCCGTCTGGAGTGGTGGGTGTTCCCCGATTCGAGGATCGGCATTTGCAAGTCTGGATTCTGGTGGCTGCGCTGGGACTTGTCGCCGCTGGGGTATCTGGCGACCGCGGCGCACGGGCATCTGGACGCGCTGCACCTTTCGATCTGGTTCAAGGGCGTTGCGATGGTCGTCGATCCCGGCACGGGCGCCTATTACGCGGAACCGGGCTTGCGGAGCTGGCTGGCGTCTCGGGCCGCGCACAATGCGCCCTGCCCGACGGGAGTCGAGCAACCGCGCCGGCTCGGTCCGTTTCTGTGGGCGCAGCACCATCAGCCGCCGTCGGTTTCACACGAGGGGGGAAGGACGGTCGGCGTTCTGTCTCTCATCGGGCAACGGTTGCGCCGCGCCATCGAGCCGCTGCCAGATGGGTCCGGATGGTCCGTGAAAGACGAGTGCGTCGGCAAGGACGACCGCGCGATTGAGTTCACCGTGCGCTGGCAGTTTGCGCCAGAGACAAGCGTCAAACGCCTCGATGCTCGCCGGTTTCTGCTCCGGCGCCACGACGTCGCCATCGAGCTTCAAGTCAGCGAAGGCTGGTCCGATGTAGTTTTGGTGGAAATGGATGCTTTGGCGAATACCAGCCGTTCGGAAACTGCGGCGCCGGAGCAATACAAAGGCAAGACCGGGACGGCTCGCGAGGACGCTCTCCCCACCGCATGCGAAGGAATCGTCTCCCCGGCATTCCGCAAGACCGTGTGGGCGCCTTACCTCAAGCTCGTCGCCCGGCCGGCCGGCGGGCCTTGCGTTTTCAGCACCACGTTCCTAGCTTCGCCGCGCGCATGAACATCAGCATATTCGGCCTTGGATACGTCGGCGCCGTCACGGCCGGCTGTCTGGCCAGGCAGGGCCACACCATCGTCGGAGTGGACGTTCAGCCGCAAAAAGTCGAGGCGTTCAATGCCGGCGTTCCGCCCATTGTCGAGCCGGGCCTCGAAGACCTGCTGAAGGCCGCCAAGGCCAAGGGCCTCCTGCGCGCCACCGTGAGCTGGGAAGACGCCATCGCGGCCACGGAGGTCTCCATCGTCTGCGTCGGCACACCCTCGAAGGTCACCGGCGCGCTGGACCTCGGCTTCGTCCGCGCCGTGGTGCAACAGATCGGCGACGCGCTGCGCAAGAAGGTGAAAAGTCACGCGCTCATCCTCCGCAGCACGATGCTCCCAGGCAGCACGGCCGAACTGGTGAAGGATTTGCTGGGCGACCTGATCGCCGTCCGGCTCCTGGGGGTATATTACTATCCGGAGTTCCTTCGCGAAAGCACTGCGGTGGCCGACTTCGAAGATCCGTCGCTGGCGGTCGTCGGCACACGCAACGGCGCCAAGCCGCCGGCAGACTTGACAGGCCAGATTTTCGGGCCACAGGCCGCGGTCGTGGATTGGCAGACCGCCGAGATGATCAAGTACGCCTGCAATGCGTTCCACGCCGCCAAGATCACCTTCGCCAACGAAATCGGGCGCGTGGGCAAGACGTTGGGGATCGACGCGCGGGTCGTGATGGAACTGCTTTGCCGCGACACCAAGCTGAATCTCTCGCCCTATTACATGAAGCCGGGCAATCCCTTCGGCGGCTCCTGCCTGCCCAAGGACCTTCGCGCGCTGACGACGGTCGCCCGGCTCAACGGCCTGAGCCTGCCGATGCTCGAAAGCCTGCTGCCCAGCAACGAACGCCACCTCCACGGCCTTTTGGACCGCATTGCCGGCGCGGAACAAAACGAAGTCGTCATCCTTGGCCTATCGTTCAAGTCCAATACGGACGACCTCCGCGAA
>CAZZAQ010000159.1:0-2361 GCA_964652165.1 uncultured Bifidobacterium sp. | reverse complement strand
TCGCCGCGACGGCAGATCCAGCCGCTCGGCAATGAAGTCGCCCAGACCCTGCTCGGCCGCGGTTACACGCTGCGGATTTACGACCCCGCGCTGAACCTGGCGGCCCTCGTCGGCGCCAACAAGCGGGTCATCGATACGCGGATGCCCCACCTGGCGTCGCTCCTTTGCCCCGACCTCCCGACCGCGCTGGGCAAGAAAGGGGTCGTCCTCGCCGCGCAACAATGCGCCAGCCTTGCCGAACTCCGGAAGTTTGTTACCAAGGACCATCACGTCATCGACGTGAACGGCTGGCCCGAGCTGCGCGATTTGCCATCGAAGTACGACGGCTTTTGCTGGTAGTTTGAGGGCATGGCAACTGATGCCCCGTCCATTCCGCGCGTCGCCCTCATCGGCTGCGGCTGCGTCGGCCAGAAACGACTGGGCCTCCTCCCGCCCGGCAGCGTGGCGTTTGCTTGCGACGTTCACCTCGCTCGCGCGCAACAACTCGCCACGAAAAGCCCCGGCTGTCTCGCGACGGACTCCGTCGAAAAGGCGCTCGCCGCGCCGAACGTCGATGCGGTGTTCATCGCCACCGTCAATGCCTCGCTCGCTCCATTGGCGATTCAAGCCGCGCAGGCCGGCAAACATGTTCTCGTGGAAAAGCCAGGGGCAATCAGCCTCAAGCAGCTTGACGAACTCAAGTCGGTTGCCGGCAAACGCGGCGTCCTCGTGCGCGTTGGCTACAATCACCGCTACCATCCCGCCTGCCTCAAGGCGCTGGAAGTGTTCCGCGGCGGCGCGCTCGGCCCGATGATGTTCGTGCGCGGCCGGTACGGCCAGGGCGGCCGACCCGGCTACGACAAGGAATGGCGCGCTGACCCAAAGCTCTCGGGCGGCGGCGAGTTGATCGACCAGGGCGTCCACTTGATCGATCTGGCGGGGATTTTCCTCGGCGAGTTCACGCGCGTCGAGGGCCACGCGGCGACTTGTTTCTGGAACATGCCGGTCGATGACAACGCCTTCCTGAGTCTGCGCAACGCCGCCGGTGCGACTGCGTGGTTGCACGCCAGTTGCACCGAGTGGAAGAACCTCTTCAGCCTCGAAATCTACGGCCGCCTCGGCAAGCTCCACTGGGAGGGACTTGGAGGCAGCTACGGCCTTGAGCGCCTGACTCACTACCGGATGCTCCCCGAGATGGGTCCGCCCGAAACGACCGTCTGGGAGTTCCCCCGCGGCGATGAGTCGTGGCGCATCGAGATGGCCGAGTTTTTCGACGACATCCGCCTCAAACGAACGCCGGTGCCCGGCCTCAAGGAAGCCCGCGCCGCGCTGGCCGTCGTGGAGGCAATCTATGCCGCTGGCCGCGTGGAAAAGGGCCGCGGCTGAGTCGGTGCTGCGGGAAAGTCCGGGTCGGGGCTTGTAATCAGCCGGCGGAGCCGGGTAGCGGACTTCAGGCGATCGATTGGCGTCGTCGTTGAAGTTCTGACTCGGAATCGCTGGCGCCATGCAGCACGCCCAGAACGACAACCTTGGACTCGTCCACTACGTAAAAGACCCCGTAAGGGAACGATGGCAGGTTCACTCGGCGGATGTCGTCGAAGCGGACGGCGTAGAGCCACGCGTCTTTGGGGAGACGCAGCAGGACGGCCCGGAGCTCCCGATTGAACCGGCGTCCCAGCCCACGACGCTGGCCCTCATACCATCGGTAGGCTTGGCGAATATCAAACCTGACGAGCCAATGCTGCTCACGGCTTCTCATTCTCGATGTCGCGGAACATCTGATTGAGAGCCGAGTCGTTCATGCGCTCGAACCGCTCCGGGTGGTCGCGGTACTCCTGCCGGCGGCGGCGCAACTCCGTCTTGATGGCTTCCGACTCCGGCCCGTCGGCGCCGCCGAGCAGGGTCGTGCGGTGCGAGTCCCACCACTCGGCAAACCGGCGCAATTCGGCATCTGGCAGTGAGCGAATCATCCGTTCGACTTCTTGCGCGCTCATCGTCGAACTTTAATTCTTCCCAGCACGATTGCGAACCAAAATGTTGGCGCTCACGCCATCCTTATATCAGTTCGCGGATCGGGGCGCCATTCTCGATGATGAACAGCGGGCGGCCTTGGTGGTCGAGATAGGTCGCATCCAGCGGAACGCCGAAGTGATGATAAATCGTCGCCGCAATGTCGCCCGGCGTGACGGGCCGCTCGGCAATCTCGCTCCCGTCCCGCGAACTGGCGCCGATGACCTGCCCGTGCCGGAATCCGCCGCCAGCCAGGCACATCGACATCACATAGGGCCAGTGGTCGCGGCCGTCCGTGCTGCCTTGCGTGCCTAGCTTCGGGGTCCGCCCGAACTCGCCCATGGCGATCACCAGCGTGTCGTCGAGCATTCC
>CAZZAQ010000158.1:2288-8480 GCA_964652165.1 uncultured Bifidobacterium sp. | reverse complement strand
AGGGGCCGGCGGCCGCTGGCTGGGCGCAGGGATCGAAGAACCCGACCCGGCGCTCGTAAAGCTCCTTCTCCGGCACGGCGCGGACCCCAACCAGGGCGGGGGCGAAAACGTGGACGCGTTCCTGGGCACTCCGCAAACGCCGCTCATGCTCGCAAGACGCCGCGGCGCCACTCCCGTTCTGGCGGCGCTGTCCGCCGCCGGCGCGACTAACGCCACACCCGACCCCGTCCCGACCGCCACCCCGCCCGACCGCCGGCTCCCGGAACGGCTCGACGCGGCGACGCGGCGCGCGGCTATCGCCCAGGCGGTGCCGCCACTCCAGGAAACCGCGCAGAAATCCAAACAAGCCTTCTTGCGCCATTCCAGCCGCCAGGACTGCGTCTCCTGTCATCAGCAGTTCCTGCCCATGGCCGCCATTGCGATGGCGCGCAAGTTCCCCATGTCAGTGGACGCCGACGCAGAGCAACAACTCGTGAACATGGTGCGTGAAGGCGAACTGCGAAGCGTCGAAACCGACTGGCAAGCGCTCTTCCACCCCGAGCCGGTGTTCACCAAGGGCTACGCACTTTTAGGCTGGGCCGCGGAAGACCTGCCGGCGACGGAATACATCGATTCCTGGGTGCACCATTTGTCGGCGATACAAGGCAAGGACGGCCGATGGTTCAACAACCTGCCCCGGCCGCCCATCCAGAGCGGGGACATCGGCGCCACGGCCCTTGCCGTGCACGCCTTGCAACGCTATCCGTTGCCCGGGCGAAAAGCCGAATTTGCCAGGCGGGTGGATCGCGCGCGCCAATGGCTTTTGAACGCGAAACCGCAAAACAATGAAGGCCGAATCTATCAGCTCCTGGGTCTCGCCTGGGCCGGCGAATCCGCGCGCAAACTCCAGCCGATGGCCAAAGCCCTGCTGGCCGAGCAACGCGCCGATGGAGGCTGGTCGCAATTGCCGGGCACCAAAAGCGACGCCTACGCCACCGGCCAGGCCGTCTATGCCTTGCGCATCGCCGCGGGACTGGAGAATTCGCACCCGGCCATCGAGCGCGGCCTGCGTTATCTGCTCAAACACCAACTGGCTGACGGCACCTGGCACGTGCGCCGCCGCGCCTTTCCCTTCCAACCGACCATGAACAGCGGATTCCCGCACGGCCGCGACTCGTGGATCTCCGCCGCCGCGACAAGCTGGGCCGTGCTGGCGTTGAGCCTTCCTGAGAACGGCGGGACCGTGGCGCTGAGGGACTGAAGTTCACCCGTTACAGGTGCCGATACGCCACGAGCCGGATCGCTGTGCGGACTCATGGGCGATGAACATGCCAACCGATGCGCAGGTTGGGCGACAAATCGGTGGGACTTCAGACTGGTAGCGCAGATTTGAAGAAGTTGCCGAGACTTCAGGAGCGCCCATTCCTGGAACGGCGCGATGCAGCCGCGTTACGGCGTGAAGGCGCGTGATGGACAAACGGTTTCTCTGTGAGCATCCCCGTCGCAACCATCCACCGCAAGAGGCCGCCGGCACTCGGCTCCACCAAGGGATGGCTGTCTTCCAAGTCCCATAGCTCTTCCAGCGTACGCAAAGTCTTCGCTTGCTTCATGGCGACAGCTTCTCACGTCCGCGTTTTTGGAGCAAGCCGCGCCTCATCGCACTTATCGCACGCACACGGCGGTATTGCTGCCGGCAGTGTTCCATTCGTGGACCTCCAGGCCGACGACCTTGTGGAGCGGCAGCACGTGTGCGCCGCGCAGGTCAAAGTCCGAGTCCGGCGATGGAAACCCGTAGAGATGCGCTCCACCGATTGTGGCAAACAGCGGCGGATAGGGTTGCGCCGCGACGATGCGGTGAAGGCGCGGGTCGAGGGTCATGTTCAACTTGACCAACTTCTATCCGCAAGGGCTGAAAGCCCGAAAGATAATAGCCCAGGGCAAAGCGAGTCTGCGAGCGACGCCCTGGGGAAATCGTGCAACAAATCCTCCAAGCCCTGTAAGGGCGAAAGACGCCATCCCCAAATCGAAGCCCGGCGGAAGCACGGCCGTGCGATACATCTTGCCGGAAATCTCCATGTCTTCCATGAAGTGCCCGTAGATGAGGTAGAGCAGCAGCGCGCCGCCGCCGCTCGGTTCAAACCGAAGATGCAGGTACGATGTTAACCTGTTTGGAACTTGCTTATCGAATTTCCACTTGCCCATTGCGCGGAAAGCCCGATGTCAAGAGCGCTGTTAGCGGGCTTCACGACCAGCCAATCTGGACAAAAGCAGCGTAGCCTCTGTGTTGCAGACTATTAGGCTACCACCAATTCAGTTCCGCGACCAGTTTTTCATAATCCAGGGCGGCTGCCAGGAAAAGTTGAAAGTCCGATCCAAACAACCCGGCTTTAAACGGATGCCAGTCGGATTGCTTCTCCTTGGCTTCGGTGAGTAGTTCAGTAAAGGGATTCGTATTTCGCAGGCGACGTTTGGCCTTCCAACCAAATCGTCCTACAGGTCCCCAAACCCGCCCATCAGCGCGCTTACGATGAACCGCGCTAACTAGGGCAAGAAGAAGCTCGAAGCGATCGAACGTCTGCTCGTACTCGTTGCCGAGGAACAGATCGTCGTCCAGTTCTGGTTGGAGCAGCTTAAATAGGTACTCGCTCCTCGGGGTGTAGTACCGCTCGTGCCCCGGAAGCCGTTTGAATGTATCCATGCTTTCGATCTCGCCGATCTCGTCACAGATCGTCTCGACCAATGTCGTCCTTGGAAAACTCCTATGCGGAATGGCAATCGGAGCACCGAAGATAGCTTGCAGATTCTCGTATTGACGATTCGCTACGGCGGCGATGCCACCCGCATAAGTTAGAAGGATTGAAGGATACCATCTGAGACTAATCCAAAAATTCAGTCCTCCTTCAGGTCCGAGGTGATCTGTCGTTCGCGAAAGAGCCTTGCTCAGAATGGAGTGGTGACTCTGGCGTCTCCAATACGCAATGCATTCGAGCAAGCCTCTGAGTTCTTGAGTTGCGTTCTCATAATCTCGTACTCTTCTCGTAAGTTCTTCCACAGTGAACTCCACGTTCGCAAGTGGAAAGCTTTCCTTCGACGTTTCAACTATCAATTTGCGGGTATACTTCATCACAAGATCATGCAGCCGGATAACTGATTGTGCCTCTGAAAGGTACTGCTTTGCCAATCCAAACGGGTCGGATGCCACGGCTTGTTGCTCTGGTATTTCTGTCGCCGCCACGGTAACGAGCGCGTCTTGTTCGGAGGTGTCGCTGGGCTCCAGTGACTTGAGTTGAGGGGCATCAAAAATGAAGTCCCCATCCCCGGTCAGGAATCCATAGTGCGGCGTTTGCTTCGAATGGATATCGCTGGCGACGTGCTTATAGACATACGCCATGACACCGCTTGCCGTCAGGTGACCCTCCGGCGCGCGCGCGGCTCCTTCCAGTGCATTAAGGAGATGTCCGGTGAAGACCGAATGACTGGGTCGCGGTCCTCCGCCGTCAGCGACTTGTTCGTCGTGTTTTCCCGCTGTCAGGGCCTGTCGCACCGGACGAATCATCATGTCCTTGAGGAACCGGACGCCGCCAGGGGAGATTGCCCGATTGAAAAGCGTCCCGCCGTAGCATGAGTCCATCACAAAGAAAATATGCTTTGCACGGATGAGTTCGGCATTCATGACCAGTTCGTTCCAGCCAATCAGCGTCGACAAATCGTCATCATTTCCATCCCACGGGATGAGAAAGCCGGCATCGCGAGTCCTCCCGGCCCTGGTAATGCCGTGTCCTGCAAAGAAAACGAGCAAGCGACTGTCTGGTTCAGCGGTCTTCGCGTATCGAAGATATGTCGATGAGATGTTCGCTCTAGTTGCGTCGCTGTCGAGAAAGACCGTGACGTTCTTCGGCGGAAATCCAAAGCTCTTCCGCAACACTTCCGCAACTGCCGTTGCATCTTCTACCGCGAAATGGAGCGGTGCCACATGCTGGTAATCGTTGACGCCGACTATCAGCGCATGACTGCTTGAGTAGTCAGGTTTCAGGTTCAGATCTCTCATAATTCAGAGATGCGATGATAGATCACGCTTCGATCCCCGCTCCATTCGCCGCCGCGTGTTTGTCAAAGCCGATGTAGATGGGAGCATTTCCATTGCGGCGGAGTTCGCGGAGGGCTTCGAGTTCCAACATGCGCAGGAGCGCAGGGTGGTTCGCGTGGGCGGCGGCGGTGCGTTCGCCCTGTTGCAGGCGGTGGATTTCCGCGTCGCCTTGGGCAGCGTCTTGAAAAGAAAGAACAATAGCATTCACGGTTTCCCTGCCACGACCTTGAACGGATTCCTTTCCGGGGCTTCGTTGTGCGGCACGGCGCCGAGCATGCCGCGCAGGAGCCAGTTCAACGCGGGCAGACGATGGCGCAGCCAGACGGTCATCGGTTCCGGTTTGGCGCCCAGCGCGGCTTTCGGCTCGAGCGCGGTGCGGCCCAGCGAGAGACGCCGGCAGCGCCAGTCGATCGCATCGCCAATCGTGCAATGCAGGAGCCGAAGGTAGATGGGCAGTCCTTCGGCGGCGGCCGCGCGGTCGAAACCGATGTAGTAAGCGATGGCCGTCGGGCCATCGTGCAGGCTCGTGACGAAACCGAGCATCTCGCCGCCGCGCCGGACGGCGGTGCAGCGGAAATCGTCGCCGAGCGCACGGGCCATCGCAGGCAGGCAGTTCTCGGTGAGGGTGACGAGCCGGACCGAGGCGTTGCCTTGCACGGCACGGTAAAGTTCGTGCAAGCGGCGCGCGTGCGGCGCCAGATCCGTGACGGGTTCGATGGTGCATCCGGCGCCAAGAAGCTTCTTCAACTGATCCTTTGCGTTGCGGCGATACTTGGCGTCGAGCGCGGCGAGGTAATCGTCATACGTGCGCCAGGCGGGGTCGAGGGTCAGCACCATGTTCGGCTCGGTTTCGAGCGGGCGGTAGCTGAAGCGGCGCAGCGCCTCGAGGCCGCTCTGTTGATCGGTCAGGTCCTTGACGAGGACGAAGTTGGTCTGGCCGTTGAGCCGTTCCGAACGGCGAATGCGATAGAGGGCCTCAGCCACGCCGGGCCAAAGCGCCGCGGGATCTTCATCGCCGGCAAACGCGATGCCGTGAAATCCCCAGGAAAGCAGATTGCCGGCGACCAGGATGCGCTCGCGGAGGTTGGCGCTGGCCGCCTTCGCGGCGGGAGCGAGGGCCAGGCGGAGCAGGTTGGCGGGACGCGCTCCATTCTCCTGGCGCAACTGACGGCCAGTGACGGTGACCATTTGCGCCGCGAGCGCGGCGACCGGTTTCTCGCCGCGAAAAATCATCGCGTAGCGAGGCACGATGTTTTCCGGGCCGTGCTGTTCGAGCGCGCGCAGCAGCTCGCGCCGAAGGAAGAGGCTGGCCTGCGCCGTCAGGGTGTCCCACGTTTCCCGATTGAGGTAATCGACGCGGTCGGCGAACGCGAACCCGAAGCCGGTCGGCCGGTGGCGTTCCTGGTGACGAGAACGCATCGCGCGCAAGGATTCAGCCACCTTGCGAAGCGGGTTAGAGGGTTTGGTTGCGCCGGGCATGGGAGATGGATTCAGGATGCGGAATTCAGGATGCGGGATTGGGCCTGAGATCAAACATTTGCGGCTGGGACTTTTCCCAAATCCGTTCCTTGAATCCCGAACTCGATACACTGGCGCTGCCAGTCCGCTGCGGCGAGTTTCCCTTCGGCGAGCGAGCACAATACCGTGAACGGTTCAACCGTGGTGGAACCGACGGTCACGGTGATGGGTTGGCCCGGCATGGCATCGGCTTTGGCGCCTCGGTTCGCAAGGAGGACGCTCAGCGCCGCGCCAATGACCGCGCCAGCCAGGTCCTCGGCATGTTCGTCGTCGGACTTTTCGCCCTCGTAATCCTTACAACGTTTGCCGAACGTCTTAACGTCCGCGGCGAGTTGGGGCAGAGATTCTGGCGTGACGCCGCTCAACACGTCAGTGTTCGCTTTCAAGAGGGCGCTCCACTGCGGCAAATACACCTGCGCGCAGACCTCAGCCCAGTCGATAGGTTTGAGTTTTCCGACGGCATCGGGGTTGACCAGCGTCGCCAGCAACTGATTTTCCAGCGCGGGCACATCGGCCAGCAGCGTCGTGGCGGGAGGATCGTCCCGGCTGATGTCCCCGGGCGGCAGGTGCTCCACGGCGGCGATGCGTTCCTTGAGCGGCGGATGCGT
>CAZZAQ010000158.1:0-2278 GCA_964652165.1 uncultured Bifidobacterium sp. | reverse complement strand
TTAACGCCTCGAGGCGTTCGCGCAGCGGCGGGTGCGTGTCGTAGGGGTCGGCCTTCCCGCTTTTGAGTTCCTCGTCGATTTGCTTGCCGATGGCCTCGGCGATATTGCCGGCCTGCACGAATTGCCGGAAGCCCTCGGTGAGGGGCGGGCGGAATCCGGCATTCAATACAGGCGCGCACTCGTTGATCCAGTAGGCGTCGTAGGCCGGCGCCACCCCGTGAATAGTTCGCAAGCCGCCGATCAGCGGTTGCGAGCCGATGGCACGGGCCGCGAGTTCGTCGGCGACGAATTCCTGCCGCCGCGAAATGGCGTGTGTGATGCGGAGAAACACTTTTCCATACCAGAGAAACGGGAGCTGAAGCCACGAGCTGTGCCCAAGCGATTCGAGCGTCCGGCCGATGGCGCCGCGGGTTTTGTAAATCCAGGGGCCAAGTTTCGTATCGCCGCCGTGGTAGTGGCCGAACTCGTGAGCGAGCACGGCGCGGAATTGCGACCGCGTGAGCGTGCGCATCAGCGGCAGGCCCAGCCCCATCACGCGCCGGCTGCCGAAACCCATGATGCCGCCACGCTGGGTGACCCAGGCATTCACATCGGGCACGAGATACACTTCGGCGGGCATGGCTTGACCTACGGACTTGGCGACGCCGTCGAGTTCTTCGAAGAGCCGCGGGTGTTGGTCACGGGTCAGGTGCGGTCCGGGCGGCTCAAATTTGTCGAACCGCGGCAGGACGGACCACAGGATCGCCAGCGCGCCGATGACGCAGAGAATCGCGAGCTTCGGGTGGATGCGATGAGCGTACGTGACCTCGGCGTACGGGAGATAAATCAGTCCGGCGGCAATGGCCGCCGCGAGGATGTAAAAGCCAATCATCAAGACGACGGCCGACAGGGCGCGTCCGGCGAGGGAAGTAGAAGGGGTCATACGGGATTGGGTTATTCGTTATCGTTGGCTCCATTCGCCGCGACGTATTTGTCGAAGCCGAGAGAACACCACGACCCATGGGAAGTCAATGATCCCCCAGCCACTTCTGAATCATGGCGCTGGCTGCGTCGTCGCAGCCTTTCGCGGCGTTATCGCCACCGATGTTCGTGGCCGCGATGACGGCGAAATTCTTTTCCGGAGCCAGCCACATGACCAGATACCACATGGAGTTGGAGCCATTGTGCATGAGCGCTTTTCCTCCCGCCCATCCGCGTTCCAGACTGAGCCAGCCGAAGGCGTAGTTTTCTCCCGCGGGCGGCGTGTGGAGTTTGCGAAACGTTTCCGGCTTGAGGAGGCTGCCTCCGCCCTGGCCGCGCCGGAGGTGGAGCATCACGAAGCGCGCCAGATCGTCCAGCGAGCAATGCACTGTGCCAGCGGGACCGATGGCCGGCGGATTGTCCTTCTGAACGGGAGTGGTGCTCGAAAGAGAACGGGCGTGTCCCCAGGGCTGGTCCAACTTGCCAATGGCGCCGGGCACTCCGAACCCGGCGGATTTCATGCCCAGGGGGCGGAACAGTTTTTCGGTGAGCAGCGTCTCCCACGGTTTGCCCGAGAGCTTTTCGAGCATCGCGCCTGCGATGGCGTAACCCTGGTTGGAGTAAATGGATTGCTCGCCCGGCGCCGCTGCCGGCGGCTCGCTGAGGACGGCCTGGATGAATTGGTAGCGCTGTTCGGTGGCCGTGCCTGTTTGTTCCCCAGCCCGCGCCCAGGCGGCCGCCGGCGGATCGGCGGGACACCCGCCGCGGTGCGTCAGCAATTGTTCGAGCGTCACGGTTTCGTATCGCTTGTCCATCTTCAATTCGGGAAACACCTGGGCGACGGTCGTGGTCCATTGGAGTTTGCCTTCTTCTACGAGCAGCGCTGCCAGCGTCGCGGTCATGGACTTGGTGCAGGAGCCAATGTGAAACAGGTCGTTGGTGGTCACGGGTGTGGGGTCGCCCCGCTTGCGGACGCCCACGGCCACGCGATCGCAAATCTTTCCATCCTTCACGACGACGACGGCGAGGGCGGGCAAATCACGCTTCTTGCGGAGGGCTTCAAGGGTCGGGACGGCATCTGTCGGCTGCGGGGTGGCGGCAGAGGATGTCGCGGCTGCAAGCGACCCGATGGCCAGCAGACCGCCGAAATAGAAAAGGGCGTTCATCGGCCCGAGACTATGAAGGCAATGCATCCGCGCGATCAAGCGGCAGGAGCGGCGCGCTGCGCCGTCCGCGCCGCGTTGCGCGGCTCAACGGGGAAGTGAAGGGTGTTCGTTCCGCCCGCTCTGCGCGGGCGGGGCCATCGCAGCGCGATGGC
>CAZZAQ010000157.1:0-8480 GCA_964652165.1 uncultured Bifidobacterium sp. | reverse complement strand
CTAGCGGCGACAATCGATTCAGACATTCAACGCCTCCGTCCCGCGACCTCACGGTCGCAGCTACGCTAGGCACATTCAATGCGGGAGAGATCGTTGCCCGTCATTACGCCACCGGCCAGCCAGTGCGCGTCGCGTGGAATGATGGAGTCATCACCGCGGTTGAGCCAATGCCCGCAGCGCCCGCGGACGCGCCGTGTGTTGCTCCCACGCTGGTTGACCTCCAGGTGAACGGCTTCGCGGGTGTGGACTTTCAGCAAGACGACCTCACGCTCGACCAGTTGCTCATCGCCGCCCGCGGATTGCGCGCCGCCGGCTGCGGGCGATTCCTGCTGACGCTGATTACGGACGATTGGGCGCGCATGCTGGCCCGCCTTCGCCACGCGCGCAACTTGCGATCGACTTCAGCCGAACTCCGACACGCCATCGCCGGCTGGCACGTTGAAGGCCCGTTCCTTTCCGCCAAGCCCGGCTTCTGCGGCGCGCACGATTCGCGGTGGATGCGCGATCCGACCACGGAACACATTCGCGAACTCCGCCAATGCACCGGGAACGATCCCGTTCTCCTCACGCTGGCTCCCGAACGTCACGGCGCACTGGAAGCGATCCGGCTCGCCTCGTCGCTCGGCATCAAAGTGAGTCTCGGACACACCGATGCCTCGCTGGAGATTCTCGAACGCTCGGTCGCCGCGGGCGCCGTCGCCTTCACGCATCTCGGAAACGGTTGTCCGCGCGAACTCGACCGCCACGATAACATCCTCTGGCGCGTCTTCGACCTGCTGAGGCGGCCAGGCGTCGGCCTTCGCGTCAGCCTCATCCCAGATGCAATCCACGTTTCACCGGCCCTTCTCCGCCTCGCCCACCGCGAACTGGGCGACTCGATATTCTTCGTGAGCGACGCGATGGCTGCCGCGGGATCGCCACCCGGCCGTTACCCCCTGGGCCGACTCGAACTCGAAGTTGGCGCCGACCGGGTCGTTCGCTTCCCCGGCGGCAGCAACTTTGCCGGCTCTGCTCTCCGGCCGGACGAGGGCGTGTTCCGCGCCACGAGGATGCTTGGCTGCGACTGGCAGAAAATCTGGAAACAGTTCTCCGAAGTCCCGGCCAGCCTGATGAATCTTCCTTCCGGACTGGCGGTCGGCGCGCCGGCGGACCTCGGCCTCGTTACGCCGGTTGGAGACACACTGCCCGTGGAGACACTCTGCGGACCTACAGCGCCGTCGCTTCAAGCTAAAACGTGAAACGTAAAACGTAAAACGTAAATGCGGACGGATGCTCGTCCTTTTTTACGTTTTACGTTTCACGTTTTACGCGCTGCCCTGCGCACCGGCCTGCGGCAGCAGCACGCTGAACGTCGCTCCCTGGCCTGGCTGGCTGTCGACCGCAATGAGGCCTCGGTGTTCCTGGACGATCCGCCGTGTGATCGCCAACCCAAGGCCGGTCCCGGTGGATTTGGTCGTGAAGAAAGGCTCAAACAGCCGGGCGAGGTTTTCCGATGGAATGCCTACTCCCGAATCCTGCACCCGCACCCGCAACGCTGGCGTGCCGAGGATTTCCGACTGGCCGGCCGGCACGATGTCCGTCGCGATCGTGAGCCGGCCATTGGGCCCCATCGCGTCGAGCGCGTTGAAGAATAAGTTCAGGAACACCTGCTCCAACTGGTAACCGTCCCCGCGCACCAGGTCGGGCGCGGCGCCAAGCTCCCGATGCAGGACAATCTTTCGTCCTTCGAGGTGATGCTCCATGACGCGGATCGATTGTTCGAGCACCTCGTGCAAGCGAATCGGCGCGAACGTCGGTTTGGCCGGCCCGGCGAAGCGCAGCATCTGGCTCACGATGGCGTTGATGCGCTTCATCTCCCGATCGACAACCTCGGCAAGCTGGGCGTCCTGATGATTCCGGATGAGAATGTCGACAAACGTCTTCACCGCCACCATCGCGTTCTTAATCTCGTGCGCCATGCCGGCCGACAGAGTGCCGATGCTGGCCAGCCGGTCGATGCGCCGCATCGATTGCTCGAACGGGCGGACCGCGGTGAGGTCATTCAACACCGCAACGACTCGCGCCGGCCGCCCGTCTGGCGAACGTTCAACGTGCGTCGAGACACGGACCACTACATCGGCGCGGGGACTTCGCGAGAGCCTAATCTCGAGAACTGCCCCTTGGCCCTTCGACTCCAGCGCGCTCACCAGCGCTTCTCCAAGCTCCGCTGGCAACACTTTCGCCGGCTGATGCAGGACCTTGGCCGGGTCGAGCCCCGTGATTGCCGCCGCGGCGGAATTGAAGAGCACGACCCGCCGTTGCGGGTCGAGGGCAATCAGCCCAGTAGAGAGCGTTTCGCGCAGGACATCAGGGAAATTCAGGACATCCTGCCCGAGGCTTGCGGTTCCTTCGCGGTCTATGTGCATCTGGCCGGTGCGGCGCACAGTCGCGTCGAAGCGCCACAGAGCGTTTCCGCACGGAAACGGCACGACCATAGAGCACCGGCCGGATTCCACAATCAAAAGTTCGGTTCAAGAATTCGACTGGGCGCATCTTGACGTTGCCCCAACACACGGCTGGCGTGCTCCCTCTCCTCCCTCCGAGGGAGGAGAGGGCCGGGGAGAGGAGGGCCGTTACGTTCCAGAATCGCCCCTCTCCCCGGCCCTCTCCCCGCTCCTGCGTCGCGGGGAGAGGGAGAAATCGGGGGCGGTGTCAAGATGCGCCCAGTTCGACTCGAATACCCCTCGGCGCCGTCCCGTCAGTTCTCCATGCTTCGCCGCCTGCTTCCACTCGCCATTGGACTCTTTCTTGCCGCCAACAACCTCGCCGCCGCGCAGACCCGTGATCAGATGGTCCTCACCGATCGGGACACCGTGCTCGGCGGCGGCAAGTGGATTTACAACGATTTCACGAAGGGCCTCGACGAAGCCCGGCGGACCGGCAAGCCGTTGCTGGTCGTGCTGCGCTGTGTCCCCTGAGTGGCCTGCTCGGCTTTTGACGGACAGTTGGTCCGTTTCGACTTCGAGTTGCAGAAGCTGATGGAGCAGTTCGTGCGCGTGCGCGTCGTGCAAGGCAACGCGCTCGACCTTTCGCTCTTCCAGTTCGATACCGACCTGACCTTCGCGGCGTTTTTCCTGAACGCGGACCGCACGGTTTACGGCCGCTTCGGCACGCGCTCCGAGCAGAAGCGCGCGGACAAGGACATCACGCTGGAGGGCTTCCGCGAGGCGCTGGCCGGCGCGCTCGAACTGCACCGCAATTATCCCACCAACAAGCCCGCGCTCCAGGCCAAGCAACCGTTGCCTGTGAAGTTCAAGACGCCCGAGCAATATCCCGGCCTTGCCGGCAAGTTCACCGCGACGCTCGACTATTCGACCGGCAAGGTCGCCCGCAGTTGCATCCACTGCCACCAGGTCGGCGAGGCGCAGCGCAAGCTGTTCCGCGCCGACAGCCAGCCGATCCCCGACGATGTGCTCTACCCATGGCCGGTCCCCGACGTGGTCGGACTTTCCTTCGACCCGAAGGCGAAGGCGACCGTGGCCAGCGTCGCGGCCGGGTCGGCCGCGCTCAATGCGGGTTTCAAGGCCGGCGACGAATTGGTTTCGCTCGAAGGCCAGCCGCTGCTTTCCATCGCGGACGTGCAGTGGGTGCTCCACCACGCCAAGGACCCGGTGACGTTGAAGGCAGCTGTCCGCCGTGGTGGCCACCAGTTTGTCCTCACGCTTCAACTCGGAAAATCCTGGCGTCAGAAGTCCGACATTTCCTGGCGCTCCACCACGTGGGACCTGCGCCGCATGGCGCTCGGCGGACTAGTGCTGAAGGAACTCGACGAGGCCGCCCGCAGCCAGTTGGCCCTTCCCGAAACCGCGCTCGCCTTGCGGGTGGATCACGTCGGGGAGTACGGCGAACACGCTGTTGGCAAGAAGGCCGGCTTCAAGAAGGAGGACATCATTGTGAATTGCGACGATCAGACGCAGCGTCTGTCGGAAAGCGATTTGATCCGCTACTTGTTGCAGAAACGAATGCCTGGATCCCGCGTCCCCATGACCGTTCTTCGCGGTGCCGAAAAACTAACGCTGGAGTTGCCCCTGCAGTAGAGCGTGCCCAATTAAGACTTCAGCAGCTCTACTTTGAATATTGACCACGGATTAAACGGATTTCACGGATAGGACGAGAGACTCGGTTTTATCCGTGCCATCCGTGTAATCCGTGGTGAAATAGTACAGCTCGGCGGCCCCACACAAGCAAAGGGGTTCTAACAATCGACAATGGATCGACTACCCGTTGCCCGTGGCATCAGCGCGGGTACGGATTGTCAATTGTTAGGCTTCTTTTCTTCCAGCCCGTTGACGAATGAGCCCGGGATTAGGTAGGAGTCCGACCATTGCGGATGGAGACGACTTCACCAAGCTCATGAACAGATGATGTTCCGGATAAGTTTTTCTTGACGAGAAAGAAAAGAAAAAACACTCTCCCGTGACGATACCCAATTGGGCATCTGTCCTCGAGCGATTTTGAACTATTAGGCGGCACTCTGATCACCACCACAACAACAAACATTAGAACCACCATGAAAAACACCATCGCGAAAACATTAGCATTGTGCAGTTTGAGTTTCACTCTCCTGGCATCGGCAGCACCAGTTCCGTGGATTGGATATTTGAGCTCTGGGGATTCCATAACAATCCCCGCTGGTAAGATTTTGATCATTGAGCAGGTTGCGAGTACAAATAGTGTAAGAGGAGGAGAGTTCGGAGAGATCGGGCCCATCCCCACATGGATCCGGATTAGCGGGCCAGCCGCTGGTGGGATCGGCACCAATTTCACAGCAGATTTCATCTGCACTGTCCCTTTGGTCTCTTCGGCCGAGAGACCATTCCCATTACCACTCAGGCTTGGCCCAGGCATGACCATAACGAATATAGTAGGAGGTGCATCGATTGCGATGTTCGGCACCGCGCTGGATTCACAGGATTTCTTCGCCGCAGTGAGTCCTTCCATCCGAAGTGTGACTTCCGATGGCGCTCAACTTACAGCCATCGTGGACGCGCGGACAACCATTCCGACAAGGGTCTCAGGCGAGTCCTCGACCAATCTAAACACATGGACTCAGACCGGAGTCAGCATCGCTTCCTCCGCATCGAATCGGCGCTTCTCCAGAATTACGACACCCGAAGACACGTCTCGCAAATTCGTTCGTGCGCGGGCAGTGAGGAGGTCTGTTGCGGGCAAAGCAAACTGACACACCTATGCCGCCTATGAAACCAATCGCATCACCCGTTTACTGGATCATTGCAGCCACCGTCATCCTTCTCGGGACCGGTTGCGCGAGCACGGGTACCAAAAACGAAGCCCAGCCCGTCACGGGAGATAACCCCGAACCGGGCAAAGGACTTGTCATCTTTTACCGTGAGAGCCACTTCCAAGGTGGGGGTCTCGGCTACGCCATTCGCGACTTTGACGAAAAGCAGGACGACGTGTCCAAAGTCCTCCGCCAGCCGAGGATTGGAGCTCTGCCAAACGGTTCCTATTTCGTTTACCGGGCCACTCCTGGTAAGCACGTATTCTCCGGTTCATTGATTGCCGCGTGGGAATTTCCTGTGGGGTCCCTCGAAAAGCCCTATTTTTGTTTTTGCTCGGTGAACGTCGAGTCCAACACAACCTACTACATCCACGCAGCACACGGCGGAGGATCCATTCAAGTGCCGGCCTATCCTATGCTCGGCGTCGTCGATTCACAGGAAGGTTCAGCGGCGATCAAGAACCTGAAACGTGTGACGCTTTCGAAGTAGCGCAACAACACACCAACCCGGGTCAGTTCTACAAATCGACATTGTATCGGCTACTGTTGCCTGCGGCAGCAGGGCGGGTACGGATTGTCAATTGTTAGAACTGCCCCCTTTTTCTTGCAGGGGAGATCTCGGGTGAATCCGTGGCCAAAACCGCGCGCCGGCGTCAGAAAACGCTCCCAATCTTGCGGCGATCCGGACTACCGTGAACCCATGAACGCCACATCTCGCCGACAATTCCTCAAAGTTGCCGGGACGGGGTTCGCTGTAGCTGGGCTCCGCTTGAGTGAGCCACAGCTTTTTTCCCAGCAAGCCGGCGAACGCCCGCAGCGCGCGGACGGTGTGACGGTCCTCAATCCCCGCGCCCGCATCCCGGTCAGCCTCATCATCGACGACTCGACGTGCCTGGTGAACTTGAACCGCTTCGCCATGCCGCAGTTCGACACGGCCTTCGCCGGCGCGAACAAGACTTACCACCGCAACTGGCGCGAGTGGCCGGTCGAAATTCCCGACAGTTTCGTGCGCAAGTTCGGCGAGTGGTGCGCCGGACAGGGGGTCAAAGGCAAATACAGCATCGTGCCGTACCCGGCGTGCGTCGGCCGGCTCGACCGCGGCCTGCCCGGCTGGACGCAGCGCGAGTTGACCGACAGCCTCGAACTGGTCCGCACGCTGATGCTTCCGAACTGGGACATTCATCCCGAGATGATTACGCACGCGCGCGTCATCGACACCAAGACCGGACATCCGTATCCGGAAGTGTCCTTGAAGTTCATGGAAAACTGGGAATGGACCACCGGCCGGAGCGCCGATGAGATCGCCGATTACATGGCTTACGCGCTGCGCATCCTCAAGAACGTGGGCCTGCCCTGTGAAGGCATCACCACGCCGGGCGGTTTCGGCAATCGCGCCCTGCCACAACTCGCCCAGGCCACCCTCCAGTCCGTTCGCGACGTTTTCGGCGCGGAGATTCCGCACTACTTCCGACACCTCTACAGCGAAGGCACGCAAAGCGTCGCGCCTCGCGTCGAGTACGCCAGCGGTCTCGACGGCGCCGACCCGCGTTGTGTCGTGAGCATTATCGGCTGCACGGGCGACTGGACAGGGGGCTGGGACAACACCCCTCCGGGCGGCGCCGACAAGTTCATCACCGAGGACCTCCAGTCCGGCCGCATGGTCGATATCATCGCGCGCGGCGAACCGGCGTTGATGCTCGCCCACTGGACCGGCATCTACTGGAACGGTCAGGAACTCGGCTTCAAAATATTTCAGGAAGTCGTTCGTCGCCTCAACGGGCGATTCGACAATCTGCTCTGGATGAAACTGAACGAAGTCGCCCGCTACTGGGCGGCCAGGGAACTCACGCGCATCGAGCGGGCCGGCAACCGCGTGGACTTCCGCGCCCCGTTCGCCTGCCCCGGCTTCACTGTGCGCCTCGCCGCGTTGGCGAACGCGCAACCTCGGGTGATCCGTGGCACGCAGCCGCCCGTTTCGTATCCGCAAGTCCAGCGCCTTCTCGATCTCAGAAGCAACACCTGGCATCGCGACGGTGAGACGCTCACCGTCTCTTTCGACCTGTCGAAGGGCGCGAACGCGATCGACCTGACGTAGGGCAGGCGTCTCGCCTGCCCAGCGAGCGCGTCAGCGCGAGCCATTTGGCGAGCGCCGCATTCGCCTCGCTCCGCTCGGCGGGGGCAGGCGAGACGCCTGCCCTACTTTGGCGATTCGCCCTCACGCTTGCGGCAGTTTAACATTCGCTCCGATCGACGGTCATGGGAACCAACCACGACACTCGCAATGGGCTCAAGCTCGTCCGCCCGCGCGTCGTCCCCGTGCTCGACCCGGATTTCCGCCCCGCCATGCTCGCCAATCGCGCGTTCCGCGAAGCGGCGCGGCGCCAGCCCCTGCCTGTTCGCATTGCCGTCGAGCGGGCGGACGGCGGCGTGTCGGTGTTCGATACGCTCGTGGCCGGCGCGAGCCTGCCGGAAGCGGCGGGCAATTTCACTTACGTCGAGCGGTTGGTGAAATTCCTTCTTTGGTCGCGCGGCGGTTGGAAGATCTGGTTCAGCGGCCCCGCCGACATCGGCCGGCGCCTTCAACAGCATTTCACCGAATCCCCAACGGGCCGCTTCGACGCGGACCTCATGGGGCGGCGCATCTACGAGCGGCCGTTTGAAGTCGTGCTGGCCGACGCGGGCAAGGTCCCAGCCTCCCGCGAAAGCACCGCGTCGCTCGGCCGCCATTGGAACGGCTGCCGAATCGGATTCGATCTGGGCGCGAGCGACCGCAAAGTCGCCGCGGCCATCGACGGCAAGACGGTGTTCAGCGAGGAGACGCTTTGGGACCCTCGATCGCACAGTGACCCGCAGTGGCACTTCGACGAGATCATGGACTCGTTGAAGAAAGCAGCCGCGCACCTGCCGCGGGTCGATGCCATTGGCGGCAGTTCGGCGGGCGTTGTCGTGAACAATCGGGTGCAGGTGGCGTCGCTCTTTCGCGGCGTGCCGGAGGAGTTGTTTCAGCAGCGGGTCAAGACGCTCTTCCTCGAACTGCGCAAGGCGTGGGGCGACATCCCGTTCGACGTGGTGAACGATGGCGAAGTGACCGCGCTGGCCGGCGCGATGGCTTTGGGCGACAATGCCGTGCTCGGCATCGCGATGGGCTCGAGCCTGGCGGCCGGTTACGTCACGCCCGAGGGCACTATCACGCCGTGGC
>CAZZAQ010000156.1:5169-8486 GCA_964652165.1 uncultured Bifidobacterium sp. | reverse complement strand
AGGGCCCGAGGCTGGTCTGGTTGCATCGCCAAGGATCGGCGCGCCAGTTGGGCGGCCTCGCGATAGGGCTCGTCGGCCTTGGCTTTCGACTGTGCCGACGTGGCCGTTTCCAGGCGCCGAGCCGCGCGTTCGGTGAGGAATACGTAGGCATGGGACAACGGCCGGGTCGGTGGGGAAGACGGCAGGTCCCGCAAGAAGAGCCGGCGAACCTGCTGGATGCGGTCAGCGGGCTTGGGGTGAGAGCGGAAATAGCCCTGCAAGACTTCCTGGGCCACCGTAGAGATCTCTTCGCTCGGGCTTCCGGGCCGGCGCTTGGGGGCCTCACGTAGCTGGTCGAAGGTCTGGAAAAGGCGAATCGCGCCCTCCGGAGAATAGGAAGCAGCGATCGCCATCCGAACCCCTTCCCGGTCTGCTTCGAGCTCCTGGTCCTTGGTGTAGCCGGCTTGAAAGACTTCCACCGGCAGGCGCAACCCGGCCTCGCCCAACGGAATCTTGCGCACTGCCCTTTCCCACTGCACACGCTCGGCACAGTGGAAGCGGTCGCTGTGCGCGATTTCGTGTCCCAGGACTGCGACCAGTTCGTCCTCCGTCTCCATCAGCGCCATCAGGCCGCCACCGACGAATACCTGCCCGCCGGGAAGAGCAAACGCGTTTACCAGGTCAAAATCGGGCAGGTAATGGAACTGGAAGGTCAGCTTGCGCCCGGCGTGCTGGGCTACGCCGGCTCCCACCTGCTGGACATAGGCTTCCAGTGCCAGCGCTTCCTTGCTGGAATCATGCGCCAGTGGAGCCCAGTATTGCGCTGCCATGCTCTTGCCGATCGCGATTTCTTCTGCGTCAGGAATGCGGGTGTGCGCCATGGGAAGGCGGGTGAGTTCGCGCTCCGTGTCGGCGATGAAGTACAGAAGCGCGTCCGGCCCTACCGGGGCTTCCGCCTGCCTCGACTGGCTCAGCACCACTCCGCCAAGCAGCAGAAGAAAAGCGGTCGAAAAGGCGATGGTGTGCTTCATAGGTAGCGCCGAATCAGCTCCCGGTGCCGTGTGTAAAAGACGGAAACGGTCACCAGGGCCACTCCCAGAGCGATGAACGTGATGGCTTTTTCCCGCAGGGCAAGCAGCCAAAAGTCCACGGTCAAGATCTTGCCTACGCACAGCAACAGCAGGCCCAGTCCGGAGAGGCGAAAACTGCGCTCGCCAACCCGGATCGCCAGCAGGAAGACGGCGACGGCCTCCAAGCCCCACGCCACCGTGGTCCAACCGCCTTCGAACTCAACACCCAACAAAGCCGTCAGCAGGGCCAGCGCGAGGAAGAAGAAGGCCTGCTCCGGGCGGCGGCCGAGCGCCCGCACCATCCGCATGGCCAGGGGAGCCTCGCTTGGGTCCGGAGTGAGGTTCCGAAGCCGAAAAGCAAAGAAGAGTGTCAGCAAAAGGAGAGCTACGCATGTTCCCACGGTCAGAAGCGGCGAGTACCACCACGGTGGATGGAAATAGCTCCTTTCGTAGAGACCGTGGAGAGAGGCGCGGAAGAACACAGCCATGCCGAGAAAGATTCCTTGGTGAAGAAAGACCCGCCGGCGGGTTTTCCAGGCCACTGCCGCCAGCCCCAGCCCCAGGGTCGCCCAGGCGGCAGCGATCCAGTCGAGTTGGATCTCAAAGCGGAGAAGTGCCGCCACGGTCAGCGTACCCAGCCAAGCCAGCAATTCCGGTGCCTGCATGCGGCGATCCACGCCTAGAAGCTCGGCGTCGCTGGCGAACAATCGTTCGTGGCAATAGAAAAAGGCGACGGCCAGGGGAAGTATCGTATAGACCCGGGGATCGAGGGCGCCGGGAACGCCTTCGGCATTCAGGTTGACAAAGAAAGTGCGGCCAAAGGCCAGCACAAAGCCGGCATAGGCCTGGAGTCGCAGGTGCAACTGGCCGCGCCGGATCCCAAGCTCGAACAGGCAGACGGAAAAAAGAGCCCAGGCTAGGACGACGGAGGCTGACCTGAGCTCATACCAAAGTAGCAGCACGATCGCGGTGCTGGCGGCCCAGGTGAAGGCTGGCGGCAAGTGACGGGTCAGCTCCCAGCGCGGCGTCCGGCTCCAGCGGGAATGGAAGTACAGCAGGGCGGCCGCCGCGGCGACCGTGATCAGCCGAACGCTGATGTCGAATGCGCCCACCGGCACGGTCTCCGCTGACGGCAGATTGACGACCAGCAGGCGGAGCACGGCGCACGCCGCCAACAGATTCGCCTGGAGCACCACGTCTTCCATCTGGAACCGGCGGCCCAGTCCGGCCAGCACCAGCGCCATCGCCATCCAGGACAGAATCGTCCAGCCTTCCGGAAAGGCAACCCAGGCGCCGGCCAGCACCATGGCGCCGGCGAAGCAGGAAACTAGCTGCGCCAGAAACTGGTCCCACCGTGCCTGGAACAAATCGGGCCAGCGGCGCGGCGCCCAGTGGGCAGTGCCGTACCAAAGCACTGCGGCCAGCCCGAAGACCAGTCCCAGGGAGAGATGAAACGCGACGTAGGCGCCGTCCATGCGAGTTCCCAGAACCCGCGCCGCATTCACGGCCAGCAGCTCGGTGGCAATCGCCGGCACGGCGATGAGGGCCAGGCGCCGAAACACCACTTCGCGGGTGAAGATGCCGGCCAGCAAGAAGGTTTGAGCTTCGGCCAGCCAGAGCAACGCCACGTTGAAAGCGGAGAAGCGGAATGGAACCGCCGCGAAAAGCAGCGTCGCGCCCAGCGCGCTCAGGACCACGAAGGCGGCACGGCGCCGGCGTGCGACCGGCAACTGGCCCAGTCCGAGTTCGGTTGCGCCCAGCCCCAGCAGGAACCAGAACGCCAGCTCGGGACGCACCGACTGGTACTTCAGCACCGCCAGCAGCAGGCCAGGATTCAGCAGGCCGGCAACCGTGGAGACGGCTTCTCCTGCTTCCGGCCGCCGGAGGATGTAGGAAACGCGAAAGACCAGCCAGTAGAGCACCAGGATGGCGACGCTGATCTTGTAGGCGGGAAACTCCTGGCGAACCTCCATGGGCTCGATGATGGGCCGCAGCCAGTAGAAATGGTTGAGGTAGGTGGCCAGGATCCCGAATACTTCCAGGTGATACCAGCGCATGCGCAGCGCGGTAACGGAAACACCCACCGCCAGGATGGCGCCGGCCAGCAGGCTGTACACGTCGGCGCGGTTCAAGGTGACGGTGATGAAAGCCAGCAGGAAGGCCAGCCCGGTGACCACTTGCGAGCGGTACACCAGCGTGTGAAGCACCATGGGGACAGCAACCGCCACCATGGCAGGGCCAGCACGCGCTCGCCGAGCCAGACCGTGT
>CAZZAQ010000156.1:0-5159 GCA_964652165.1 uncultured Bifidobacterium sp. | reverse complement strand
GCCTCCACGTGATACGCGGCGTAGGCAGTGAAAAACAGCAGCGCCCATCCGCCGGCCACGCCGGCACGTGCCAGCACGCGGTAACGATCGGAGCGCTCAAAGTAGGCCCCGGCGCCGAGTAACGCCAGGCCGGTCGCAATTCCCACCAGGATCTTGCCGGCGGGCCCCAGTTCCTGCAGTTGCCAGGCGAGAAAGAACGCCACGCCCAAGACCAGGATGAGCACGCCCAGCTTGCTGAACCAGTTCGTGCCCAGCATTTCCTCGACGTCCAGCGAAAACTTCAGCTTCGCCCGCAGTTCCCACAGAAAACCCTGGTCCGGCTCGTCCGACACCCCGATCTGGGCGAATTTCGGCGTTGAGGTAGCAGCGGGGCGGGGTGCGCTTGCTGGCTGGGGAGGAGGAGGCTGAATCAGGCGCGCGACCGGCGAGTATGGAGCGGGCCGCGGCTGCGGAGCGACCGGAGGGACAGGCGGAACCATCGCCGGCGGCCGCACTTCGGGTGGACCCGGCATTACCCCGGCCCGCTGAAGCACGGAGAGTTCCGCTTCCAGCTTGGCGGAGCGTGCCGCAACCCTGTCCATCCTGTCCATCTGCGCCTGCAGGCGCGACTCAACTTCCTGCAGGCTATTGTCCACTCGGCGGCGAAGCCGCAGAATCTTCCACAGCAGCACCGCCGTTACAGTAAGCCAGACGAAGCTGATGAAATCGGCGTCTAACTCGTCGAACAGCCAGTAGAGGAATGGCAGCGCGATGATAAGCGCAATGGCGGATTTGCTAATGTCTTGCATGGACTCGACACGTGGAACCAAAGCTCCGCCGAGTATGGAGAACGGCCAAACTGAGCCCGTGGGATTGGCGAGACTATGACGCAATCGGGAGCGAAAGGCAAGGCGAAGCGCCGTCGCAGGTGCAGCTGGCGCCTCGTTCGAGTCCTGGGTAAAAAGAGAGAGGGCCGGCAAGTAACCTTGCCGGCCCGAATCGGCGGAGTTGGAGGTCGGCCAATTGCCGTGTGGCCCTAGTCCGACCCCTTGCTCTCGGCCACGTTCTTTTCCAGCTCCGCCAGCGTTGAGGCCCGGCCGTGGACACCGACCACCTGGTCCACCTGCAGACCCAGCTCGCGGATTTTCTGCGCCAGGTGGATGGTCCCGGCCTGCGCCTTGCCGATGGGGCCGCTCTCCGGAGGATTGAACAGATCTCCCTGAAACAGGATTTTCTGCTTGGGCAGGTAGGCGATGACCATCTCGTCAGCATGCGGGTTGGGGCCGATGTTGATCAGCTCCACCACCTGATCGCCGCTTTTGAAGATCCTTTTCCCTCCCTCGATGACTTCAATCGAGGGCGGCGGCGGAGTCTTGCCCAGCACGTCGCTGTGGTTGGCGGTGCCCAATTCGTGGAACAGTTTGCGGTTTCCTGGCGTCGTGACCAGCGTTGCGCCCTCGGCCAGGAAGGCACGCGTCCCGCCGGAGTGGTCGTTGTGATGGTGCGTGACCGCGAAGTAGCGGATGGGCTTGTTGGGGATGGCTTCCTTGATCTTGGCGATAGCGGCCTGGGCTGCGCCCGTGTTCAGCGGAGCTTCTACCACCAGGATGTGATCCGGGAAGGCCACCGCCAGCACGTGGTAGCCGCCGCCGCCCACGTCGCACACCACGAAGACATCCTCGGCCAGCTTGGCGACCGTGAGGGCGCGCCCCTGCGGGAAGGCCGGCGTCTCGGTGAAGTCGGTGGGCTTGGCGAAGGCCGCGTCTTCCAGCTTGGCGTTCAGCTTGACGTCGGCGATGCTGTAGTCGGCCACCTGCTGCCCGGCCTGCCGCCAGCGCCAGCGGGAAGGGAATTGCACTCCGTTCACCGCGCGGTAGTCGGAGAAGACGATCTCCGAAGCCTCAGTTTCGGTGAACACGTCCGGGTACAGGATCTCGTACTTGGTCACCAGGCTGGTCTGCGCGTCCAGGTAGACCGCAAGCTGGCCGCTGTCTGCGGCGACGAAGGTGATGACGTTCTGCTTGCGTCCGTCAAAGGTGTCTTCGCCCAGCCAGCGCAGGGTCATGGCGCGCTGGTCAGCCATGCGCAGGATTTCGCTGGGCAGGCGGCGATAGTACTGGCCCACCTGCGGGCCGGTAATGTTGGGCATCTTGGTGATGAAGTGGTTGACCAGGTCGAGGTTGTGGCCCTCGCCTCCGCCCACCAGGACGCGGCCCTGGAACGCGAACCCGGCGCCGTTCCCGCGCTGGTCGGCGCGGATGCGATTGCCCTTAAGGTCCAGCACGGCCTTTTCTTCGAAGAAGCCGGTCTTGTACGGGGGCTCGACCGTCGTGGTCTGCAGCCGGGGGGTAGTTGGGCCCGACATGGTGTAGGAAAGATTTTCGATGTTTTGCAGCGCCTGCTTGCCGCCAATGGCTTCGATGGCAGCGTCCAAGGACTTGCGCGCGCGCTCCTGGGAAACTTCCACCGCGGTTTCGGGATTGTCGGCCCGGGCGGGAAGGACGCCGGGAAGGACGCCGGGAAGGGCGAGTAGCGCAACCGTGAGCGCCAAGGCAAGTTTCAGCGGAACCTTCATGAGGAGGTCCTCCTTAATCACTATCACTCCAGCAAGCGTTCGACGATTGCCAGAGAGTCTGGTGAGCGCCTGAAACAATACGGCCCTTGCGGGCCAAGGTAAACCCTTTAGGGACGAACGGGACTGGATGCAGGACGAATGGCGGGTAGGCTTCAGCGGTTTCCCTCGGTATGCTAGGGGCCGGCTCGGGGAAGAGATATGAAGCGCGACGACATGTTGGCCGCACTCGGAGACACCCAGCGCCCCTGGGACTTCCTGATCATAGGCGGCGGATCCACGGGTCTGGGCACGGCGGTGGAAGCGGCGTCGCGCGGCTACCGCACGCTGCTGCTCGAGCAGAGCGACTTTGCCAAGGGCACTTCCAGCCGCAGTACCAAGCTCATCCACGGAGGCGTGCGCTACCTGGAGCAGGGCGACGTGGGCCTGGTGCTGGAGGCCCTGCGGGAGCGCGACCTGCTCTGCCGCAACGCCCCGCACCTGGTCCACGCGCTGGGGTTCATGGTGCCCGCGTACCGCGCTTGGGAGAAGCCGTTCTACTGGATGGGCCTGAAGCTCTACGACCTGCTGGCGCGCAGCCGCATCCTGGGCACGACCCGGGCTCTGTCGCCGGAGGCGGCGCTGAAACTGCTACCCACGCTGCAGGCGAGCGGGCTGCGCGGCGGCGTGCTCTACTACGACGCGCAGTTCGACGACGCTCGTATGGCCGTCAATTTGGCCGAGACCCTGGTGGAAAACGGCGGCGCCGCTTTGAACTACATGCCGGTGACGTCGCTGGTGAAGACCAACGGCCGGGTGCAGGGAGTGCGGGCGCGCGATGCGGAGAGCGGGGAAGAGCGCGAGCTGCAAGCGCGCATCGTGGTGAACGCCACCGGAGTGTTCACGGACGCGGTCCGGCGCATGGACAATCCCGCAGCCCAGGATCTGGTGCGCCCCAGCCAGGGCATCCACCTGGTGCTCGACCAGTCGTTCTTGCCGGGCTCCACCGCGCTCATGGTGCCGCGAACCGACGACGGCCGGGTCCTGTTCGCTATTCCGTGGCACGGCGCGGTGCTGCTGGGCACCACGGACACGGAAGTCCGGGAGATCGCGCTGGAGCCGCGCCCGCTGGAGCAAGAAGTTGATTTTCTCCTGCGCCACGCCGCGCGCTACCTCACGCGCGCGCCTCAGCGCGGCGACGTGCGCTCCGTTTTCGCCGGGCTTCGTCCGCTGGTGCAGAAATCGAAGGAGGAATCCACCGCGGCCATCTCCCGCGACCACGAGCTGCTCATCTCCCGCTCCGGACTGGTCACCATCACCGGAGGCAAGTGGACTACCTACCGCAAGATGGGCGAGGACGTGGTGACCCAGGCCACGCGCGCAGCCGGAATGCGGGTGCGGCCATCCATGACCCGGCGTCTCCACATCCACGGCTGGCTGGACACGCCCGAGCGCCAGGATGGCCTTGCGGTGTACGGCTCGGATGCGCCGCGCCTCCGCGCCTTGATGGCCGGGCGGCCGGAGTGGGGCCGGCCGCTGCATCTGGACCTGCCTTACCTGAGTGGGGAAGTGGTGTGGGCGGTGCGCTACGAAATGGCGCGCACCGTGGAAGATGTGCTGGCGCGCCGCACGCGCGCGTTGTTCCTCAATGCCCGAGCCAGCATCGAAGCGACCACAGCAGTCGCCGGCCTGATGGCGCCGGAGTTGGGAAAGGATGCGGCCTGGGAGCAGGAGCAAGTGCAAGCCTTTCGGCAGGTGGCGGAGGGATACGTGCTGAGGTAGCACACGCTCTCCCGCGTTCGCGCCGAAACTGCACCGGCGCGAGCGAGGGGCACCAGGCGCACAAAACTCACAGGCGAAAAAAATACAAAATTCCCCTTGACAAACCCACAAACTATCTATATCATTGCAGTATGTATTCGCAAGTAATTATAACTCCTTTGTTTTCACATATCGAGCACCTAACCCCTTCGCCATCTTTCACTTACGACCGTATCCCCCGTGTAAGTCCTTGATTCCATTCAAAACAGGGTGGTGGGGGGGGGTACCATACCCTAAAAGAAACGAGAGATGAAACCATGCCCTCCGGCTGAGCAGCACCCGGTCCAGCCGCGCCGTCCGCGATAGAATGATGGAACGGTGAGTTACAGCGCTCAACAGGTCCGCATTCTCGCCGTCCTCACGCTGGTCAACTTCGTCAACTACATTGACCGGCTGATTGTCTTTCCCCTGTTTTCACTCATCAAGACAGAGTTCCTGCTCAGCGACGCACAGCTTGGGCTGCTGGGAAGCGTGTTCCAGTTGGTCCATTCGCCGGCCAACCTGGTGTTGGGCCAGGTGGCCGATCGCACCTCCCGCGTGAAGGTGATGGCTCACGGCGTGCTCTTCTGGAGCGGGGCCACGTTTCTCAGCGGGCTGGCCGGTAACTACTACTGGCTGCTGGTGGCCCGGGCGCTGGTGGGAGTGGGCGAGGCTGCGTATGCCCCGGCGGGCACCGCCGAAATCACGGCCACTTTCCCGCAGACGGCGCGGGCCCGCGTCCAGGGCATTTTCAATGCGGGGATGTTCGTTGGCGGGGCGGCTGGCCTGGCCCTGGGCGGGCTGCTGGCCGACACCATTGGCTGGCGCC
>CAZZAQ010000155.1:1225-8498 GCA_964652165.1 uncultured Bifidobacterium sp. | reverse complement strand
CGACGATGTTCTTGCCGATGTCGTGCACGTCGCCCTTCACGGTCGCGAGCACGATTTTGCCCTGCGCCGAGACGGCCTGGCCTGCGGCGGCAAGCGCGGCCTTTTCGGCTTCCAGGAACGGCGTGAGATACGCCACGGCTTTCTTCATCACGCGGGCGGACTTGACGACTTGCGGGAGGAACATCTTCCCTGCGCCGAACAGGTCGCCGACGACGTTCATCCCGGCCATGAGCGGACCTTCAATGACGGCGAGCGGCCGGCCATATTTCGCGCGGGCCTCCTCGGTGTCCGCGTCGATGTAGGCGTCGATGCCTTTGACCAGCGCGTGTTCGAGGCGCTTCTCGATCGGCCCGCTGCGCCAGGTCTCGTCGGCTTTCGTCCCGCTTGGACCGGGGTCGCCGGCGGACTTCTTCAATCCCTCGCCAAACGCGACGAGCCGCTCGGTGGCGTCGGGCCGCCGGTTCAGCAGCACGTCCTCGACCAGCTCGAGGAGGTCCTTGGGAATCTCCTCGTAGACCTCCAGCATGCCGGCGTTGACGATGCCCATGTCCAGCCCGGCGCGAATGGCATGGTAAAGGAACGCGCTGTGCATGGCCTCTCGGACGACCTGGTTGCCGCGGAAGCTGAAGCTCACATTGCTGATGCCGCCGCTGACCTTCGCGTGCGGGAGGTGGTGCTTGATCCACTCCGTGGCGCGGAGGAAATCGACGCCGTAATTCGAGTGCTCCTCGATGCCGGTGCCGACGGTGAGCACGTTCGGGTCGAAGATGATGTCCTGCGGCGGGAAGCCGACGCGCTCCGTCAGCAGTTCGTAGCAACGCCGGCAAATCCCAATTTTCCTCTCGAAGGTGTCGGCCTGGCCTTTTTCGTCGAACGCCATCACCACAACGGCCGCGCCGTACCGGCGGACCAGCCGCGCCTGTTCGAGAAACTTCGCCTCGCCTTCCTTGAGCGAAATCGAGTTCGCGATGCCTTTGCCTTGAAGGCATTTGAGGCCCGCTTCGATCACGCTCCACTTCGACGAGTCAACCATGATGGGTGCTTTCGTGATGTCCGGCTCGGCGGCGACGAGCGTGAGGAAACGGCTCATCGCGGCCACGCCATCGATCATCCCCTCGTCCATGCAAACGTCGAGCACGTTGGCGCCGTTCTCGACCTGCTGGCGCGCGACGGAGACGGCCTCTTCGTATTTTCCTTCTTTGATGAGCCTGGCGAACCTGGGCGAACCGGCGACATTCGTGCGTTCGCCGATGAGGATGAAAGTGCCCTGCTGTTGAGTGAACGGGTGTGAGCCACTGAGACGAAGCGGAATGAATGCCGGTGGCTCGGGCGACCCGCTGGGTGTCACGGGGTCTGTGCTTGGCGTAGCTGCGACCGTGAGGTCGCGGGACGTGGACGCGGAAGGTTGGGCAGCGGCATTGTGTTTGTTCCCGCTTGAGAATTCAGCCTGCGACCTCACGGTCGCAGCTACGCTGAATACACACGGCGCGGGCGGCCCGACCGTGTCACCCGGCTCCGGGCGCGGCGGCACGCGAGGCGGGATGCCTTCGAGTGACTTGGCAATGGCCGCGATGTGCTCGGGCGTGTTGCCGCAACAACCACCGGCGATGTTGATGAGTCCGGCCTGGGCGAACTCCTTCAGGTAGTCGGCCATGTGACAAGGATCCAAGTCAAAGCCCGTCGGCGAAAGTGGATTGGGCAAACCCGCGTTTGGGTAGCACGCGATGAACGTGCCGGCCGTCGTCGCGAGATCTTCCAGGAACGGGCGAAGTAAATCCGGGCCAAGAGAGCAATTGAGGCCGACGGCCAGCGGCTTGACGTGCGCGACGGCGTTCCAGAGCGCCTCGACCGTTTGCGCCGAGATCATCGTTTCCCCGCCCCGCCCAACCGCCGCGGAAATCATGATGGGCAGCCACACCCCGTCTTTCTCGAACACTTCCTGGATGGCCACGAGCGCCGCCTTGGCGTTGAGCGCGTCGAAGATGGTTTCCACAAGCAGGAAGTCCGAGCCGCCCGCAATGAGCGCCCGCGCCTGATGCCGATATGCAGTAAGAACCTCATCGAACGTCACCGTGCGAAAGCCCGCGTCGTTGGCGTCCGGCGAGATCGACAGCGACACTGTTAGCGGCCCGATGGCCCCCGCGACGAAGCGCGGGCGGCCCGTCGTTTCCGCTACGCGGTCGGCCCACTCTCGGCACTGGCGGGCCGAAGTCTCGTTGATTTCCCACGCCAGGTCGTTGAGAAACTTGTCTTCGATGACTTTCTGATAGAACGCCGGATCCTTGCGCCCGCCGTGCTCGCGCGGATCGTCCACGAAGAACTCGCTTTGGCCGATGCTTGTGGCGGAGAACGTGTTCGTCTCGATGATGTCCGCACCGGCTTCCAGGAAGCGCCGGTGGATGTCGCCAATCACGTCCGGCCGCGTCAGCGAGAACAGATCCCCATTGTTCTTGAGATCCTTCTTCGCGTCCTTGAAGCGTGAGCCGCGCACGTCGTCCTCGGTCAACCCGTAGCCGCGGATGGTCGTGCCCATCGCGCCGTCGAGGATGACGATGCGCTCCCGAAGGAGTTTCTCGAGGCGTTCGGCCTGGCTACGTCGCGTGCTCATGTCGTTCAATTCATCGGACGCGACCCCACCGTCCGCGAGGTCAGCCCGATGCTGGGCGAACAGTAACTCGGCGTGCTGGAACAAGTCAAATCATCAAATCAGGATTTGTAGATATGATGTAGTTCTGACGCAATCGGCCTGGGCGGCTCTCCACGCTGCCACGGTAGTGCGGCAGCCGTCCCGGTTGTCAGAATGGGTGTCTCGCTCGTAAACACCTACGCGGACGGGTTCAGCACGGTGTTATGTCGTTCACCAACTGATCCTGAAACTCTTGAATCCATACTGACTGTCCAAATCAATCAAACCACCCTCTTTCCCGCCCCAATCCCAATCACACGTAAAGAATACTTCGTGGCCGTTTCTGTCACACTCTAATCGCTGAAGCCGCAATTCGCGGACCCCTGCACGTTCGACCCGTCCGTCGGCAGAACGTTGCTCTGGCACGAGCAAGCGTGACCATTGGACTGCGCCAGCCTCGGATCGAAGCGCAAGCACTGGCGCGGTCTGCGAGGCAAACTCGTGAACCTCCAACTTCCCATGGGGCGGAATTCGTAGCACCGAAACGGGCGGATTCGTGAGCTTATTGGTGAATGGCAGGCCGACATAGGGGCCTCGAAGTGCGGCCTCCCACCCAGCACGCTGGCAGGAGCTAATCCCGAACATGCTCGCACCCAGTATTGCGATCAGACTCGCGATGACGATCAACGTGATTTTCATATCGAATTCGCCGTTCGCCGACGCTCACGGGCGGGCCGAGATTTCCAGCATGCGCTCGATGGGCAATCGGGCGCGATCCAGCAGGTCTCGGGGCAGCTCGATGCGGGGCGAGAGGTTCGCCATGCAGTCGTGAAGCTTCTCCAGCGTATTGAGCTTCATGTAGCGGCACTCGTTGCAGCGGCAGTTGTCCGTCGGCGCGGGAATGAACTGCTTGCCGGGACACTCCTTTTGCAGTCGGTGGAGCATACCGGCTTCCGTCGCGATGATGATGTGCGATGCGGCCGTCCGCTTGCAGAAATCGACCATGCGTTCCGTCGAGCAGACTTCGTCGGCGAGCATCCTCACGGCCTTGGTGCACTCGGGGTGGGCCACGAGCGGGGCGCCGGGATGCTCGCGGCGGATGCGGCTGATGCTGGCGTGCGTCCACTCGACGTGGACGTAACAGTTGCCGCGCCAAAGCGTCATCGGACGGCCCGTCTGTTCCATCACCCAGGCGCCGAGGTTCTCGTCGGGCACGAACAGGAGGTCGCGATCCTTGGGCGCGGCTTTGACGATTTTTACGGCGTTGCCGCTCGTGCAGAGGACGTCGCTCAACGCCTTCACGGCGGCGCTGCAATTGATGTAGGCGATGGTGTAGAAGTTCGGGTTCGTCGCCTGGAACGCCTTGAGCTTGTCGGCCGGACAACTTTCCTCAAGCGAACAGCCGGCGTCCTTGTCCGGCAACACGACGATTTTGTCCGGGTTCAGGATTTTCGCCGTCTCCGCCATGAAATGGACTCCGGCAAAGACGATGACTTCGGCCTTGGTCTTCGCCGCCTGCTGGGAAAGGCCGAGGGAATCGCCGACGTAATCCGCCACGTCCTGGATTTCGCCGACCTGGTAATTGTGGGCGAGCAGGACGGCGTTGAGTTTTTTCTTGAGCGCGAGGATGTCGCGCGAGAGCGCGTCGAACTGCGCCCGCGGCATCGGCTTGCGCACCGGGAAGCGGTCGACGCCGGCAGGCTGGATGTCCGTCGCACTTATCACGCTTCCAACGTACGCGCCGGCGCGGGGAGCGTCAATGCGAAGCAGGTTCCCCCCGGGGCGCATTTCAATTTCTTGCAGACTGTTGGAGACCTCTCATTAGCACCCGGCTTCAGCCGGGTGTGTTCGAGTGACGTGAACGAAAACCGTTTCAACGGTTTTCGTGCCCCAGGCGCGAAGGAAGCCGTTAAAACGGCTTGCCCTGCGCCTGCCCGAATCACCGGGCTGAAGCCCGGTGCTAATGAGAATTGTAAGATAGCGAAATGCGCCCTTCCGCCTTGCCGCCGACCATCGCGGCAGGAAAGCCTGTTGCCCGGCGCCACTGCCGCAATCCCTTCACCGCGGTTCAATCGAACCACTCGTCCGCCTCGTCGAACGCGGGCACGGGAATGTTCACGATGCGCAGTTTGCCGATGGCCCGGTGGCGGCAACCAGGCCGGATGTAAATGGCCGTCATCGGTTTCACAGGCACCACTTCGCCGTCCAACTCCATCTGGCCCTCGCCTTCGAGGACGAGGTAAATCTCCGTCATCCGCTTGTGGTAGTGCGTGCGCGAATCGCACTCGATGTCGACGACGTGCAAGCTGGCGACATTGCCGGCGGACTCTGCGAAGGCCCGGCGCGCGAAGCCGCACGGGCAGCGGACGGACGGCACTTGATCGAGTTGCGCGATGAAGTAATTCGGCATCGCGAAGGAGTGCTGGCCCGAGTGAGGCGAATCAGGCCTGCGGCCTTGCCTGGGTCAGCAGCGGGGCAGGAAGCGGCTGGGCGGGGGGCGTGGAGGCGGGCGCGGTCTGGGGCATCGGCCGCGACTTGAAGTGCGCGAGCACTTGCAACAGTTCGCGCCGCCCGACCAGCCCGACGATGTAATGGCCCACGGTCGTGCGGAGGATTTGCGCCTCGACCGGCGTGAGCGACTTGAGCCACTCCTCGATGAGCGTGCGGCCAACGGCGGCGAAGGTGTTGCCGTTGTTGTATGCGAACGGCCCCAGTTCGTGGCATTGGCGGCAAAAGTCGAGGACTTCCTTTAGCGACATGATGCGGGCGGAGGCGGCGCCCCAGCGTTGCCACACGGCGTCGAAGCCCTTGGCGTTGTGCATCGGTTCAAGCTTTTGCGCCTGGCAAAGGGCCTTGTTGATGGTCAGGACGCTTTCCCACGGGACGGCGTTGAGCCACTGCTGTTGCAGGTCAATCACGGATTGGATTTGGGGTTGGAGTTGCGTTTGCGGAGGGAGGCTTTGATGCGTTGCAGCGTGGCGACGCCCTCGCTCTTCGGCCCGCCGCCGTCAGACGAGCCGCTGCGCTGCATCCGCAGTCCCACCTTGATGGCGGCGCGCAGGAACTTCTGGTCGTCGGGCCGTTGGGTCACTGGGCGGACTCTAGGCGGAGCCCCCGGAAGGGTCAATCCCGGCTTGCGCGGTAGTAAAGCGTGAAACGTGAAACGTGAAACGTGAAACGTAAGTATTTCCGCAAAACAGGCCAGATTACGTTTTACGTTTCACGTTTCACGTTTCACGTTTCACGTCTTGCGCGCCGATTCCGCCGAGAGAAAACGCTGGTAGATGAGCGACACGACCAGCAGCACCACCGCCAGCCCGAACAGCGACCCGATGCGAAACATTCCGCCCAGCCGCCACACGTCGTGCAGGAACAGCTTGAGCAGCGTCACGATCAGCAGCGCCATGCCCGCGTAACGAGACGGGGCGTTCTTCAACCGGAACCCGATTGCCAGCATGCCGAACGCAAACAGCGCCCACCCCAGCGAATAGGTCATGTCCTGCCCAAAGCTCGCGGAGAGACGGAACGTGAGCCCCTCGCCAGGCGGGCTGAAGGAGTCGGCGATCTCGACGTTCAGCAACATGAACGCGAGCACCGCGCCCAGCGAATAGAGCAGCGGCGGCATCGGCACGCCCGCGACGCGATCCCGCGGCGGCGACAGCAGCCAACCGCCCACGAGCAGGCACGCCGTGACAATGCCGTAAGCGTAAAGGTACCAATTCCAAATCGGGATGCCGGTGCGCCCGTAGCCGGTGACCACCCACGGGTTGAGCGCCAGTCGCGCGAAGGCCGTCACCAGCAGCGCCACGCCCACCGCGCGCAAGCCCGGATGCGGCACGCGACGGAACAGCCAGAGCAGCGCCGCCCCTTCGAGCGCCCAGCCGACGGTGATCCACTGGCGGTCGAATTGAATCGGAATGATGAGCGTGATGAAAAACAGCGCCGCCCCGCCGAACAAGGCAAGCTGCGCTTCGCGGGCCTTGGCGTCCGCCGCTGCCGGCCGCGCCAGACGCAGCAGTCCCAGCAGGCACGGCACCGCGAGCGCCGCGGGCACGAGCCCCATGTAGCCGAACTCCGGCGCAGCCTCTTTGATGGCGCGGTGGATGATGAGATAATGCAGCGGCAACGCCAGCGCCGCCGCGGCCCACGGGATGACGCGGTTCTCGAAGTGGCGCCGGAACAGGAACGGGAACCCCACGATCAGCAGGCTGAAGCCCAGATACCATCCGACCGCTTGTGCCGCGTGTTCCGGCGTGAAATGCGCAAAGTGCCAGGTGAAATTCAACAAGAGAGCGCCGGCCAGCCCGACCGCCGGTAACAAGTCGATCTTGAACATTCGCGCCATCGCCAGTTTCAGCACGAGCAGCCCCGCCCCGACGGCGAACACCGGCGTGGGATTCGCCAGCGGCAGGCGCATTACGACCAGTGTCAGCAGCAGATATGGCAGGAACCCGGCGAGCGAACAGATTTGGGAAAACATCTGCTGCGTCAACACCGGCACGCCGCTTTCGACAGTGCCCTCCCCGCCTTCCGCCGGCGGCAGTCTCGTGAAAACTTTGCGCGCCGCGAGCACCGACGCCGCCATGAAGAACACCGCGAAGCCGCCGATGATGACGAGCATCGACGGTACTTCGGAAACGGATGGCG
>CAZZAQ010000155.1:0-1215 GCA_964652165.1 uncultured Bifidobacterium sp. | reverse complement strand
TGATCCAGAGCGCCGTAGCCAGCACCGTCAGCACGAACACGGCGAGTATCGCCATCAACGATGCGGTCAGCACCGCCATCACGATGGCGACGAGATCGATGACGAGCACGACCGGCCAGACGAGCAGCGAGTCCGTCGCCAGCTTCGCTAGTGGGAACAACACGAGCAACAACGCCAGCACGGGGTAGAGATGGACCCAGGACATCGGCATCGAGGAGGGCTTGAGCCGTTGCAGCACGATCGGGAATACCGAGTGCAGCACGGCGAAGAGCAGGTAGGCGCCGAGCGCCAGGTTCAGCGTTTCGTCCGACAGGAACTGCGTCGTCCAGACCGCCAGCACCAGAAAGACCCCCGCGCCCGTGCCGACGTGCGACGGTCGCAATTCCTCCCGCAGCCACGCCAGCGCCAGTACCAACAGGTCCACGACGAATACGTAGCCGAAAAAGATCGGGACATTGCTCAGGATCACCAGATAGGCCCTGGCCACCAGATAAAGCGCAAACAGCAGGGCTGTGGACGGCATCAGGAGAGCCGCGCCGGCCATCCAGCCGTCGGCCATTCGGCGCGCGTGCGCTGCCGCGAACACGCCGGCGAACAAAACTGCGAAGCCAAGGAAGACGGCCATTCCCGCATGCAGCTTCGCGCCCTCGAAATACACGGCCACCCAAATCCATTGCGTCAGCATCGTTGCAAGCGCCGCCAGCAGCACGGGGAACTTCCGGCCGGGCCGGATCCCGGCCAGCGCGAAAAACAAGACATCGACCAATGCCACGAAGCCGAACAACAACCGCGGGCGATTGGCGATCTCGGCATACGGCCGAATCGCCAGCCACAGCGCGAAGAGCGAACCCATCGCCGGCATGAGAAACGCCGCGCCGGCCGTCCACGAGTCCGCGACTTGGCGCCAGCGCGCCGCCCCGAAGGCGCCGACGAACATCACCGCGAAGCCGAGGAAGATCGTCATCGCGATGTAAACCTTGCCCGGCTCGAAGAACGTTCCGACCCAGCTCCACTGCATGAACACCGTGGCCGCCGCCGCCAGCGCCACGAGGTAGTTCCAGCGCTTCCGCAGCGCGATGGCAATCAGGCCCGCGTCGAGCAACCCCAGATACCCGAACAATCCGACCGCACGATCCACGCCCGTCGACAACAGCGGCGGCGTGAGGAACCCGCCCAACAACCCGAGCACGGCAATGACTTGCGCATTCAGCCTCA
>CAZZAQ010000154.1:0-8503 GCA_964652165.1 uncultured Bifidobacterium sp. | reverse complement strand
GGCCGTAGGCGACGTTGTCCGCCACGCTCATGTGCGGCCAGAGCGCGTAGTTCTGAAACACCATCCCGGTGTTCCGCTTGTGCGGCGGCACGCCGGCCATCGGTTTCTCGCCGAAGAGCAGGTCCCCGGCGTCGGGCTGGTAAAAGCCTGCAATCGTTCGCAGCAAGGTCGTCTTGCCGCAACCGGACGGGCCGAGCAGGAAGAACAGTTCCCGCGATTCGACTTCGAGCGAAACATCTTTCAGCGCGGCAGTGTCGCCGAATTTCTTGGTCAGGTTCCGGATGACGACGCGCATGGTCAGGGGTCGAGAGTCGAGGGTCGGGGGTCGAAGGCCAGCGTGGACGGCGCGGCGGGCCTCTCGACCCTCGACTCTCGGCTCTCGGCCAGTCGCCGGTATTTCGCCCGGGCCCATTTCTGCCACTCGATCTTCTTGCGGTTGCGGATGGCGGGATCCTTCCACTCGCCTTTGGCCAGCGCGAGGGCTTCGGCCTCGGTGAGCGGCACGCGGCCCAGCTCGGCCAGATCGGCGGGCGGCAGCTTGCGGGCGATGATCGCGCGCCAAGCCGCCTTCAGCTCGCTGTGGGTGTCCACCAGCAGCGCGCCGACCAGCGCGGCGACGACCTCCCGACGGTCCCGACCGAGCCGGGCGTCATAGACGAAGCTCTGTTTCAACTCGAACGGACTGAACTCGATATGGCTGTCGCCGGCAAACCGTTTGTAGAAGTCCGGTCGGATCGTGGAACGTTCGAGCGAGTGTTCGCGCGGTCCCTCGGGATGTCCGCGCGGAAGAAACCAGAGTTTTTGGCCAGGCTCCGACAGCACGAAATCGATGAATCGTTGCGCGGTCAGCAGGTTCGGAGCGCCCTTGAGAATGCAGATGCCGTCGGCGTTGATCGCCGTGAAGTCCGCGGGCAGCGTGAAGACCATGTTCGACCGCCCGGCCACTCCGATCTGGCTCGCGCCGTAAAAGTCGATGGCGAATGCGTATGCCGTCTCTCCCAGAGTCACGTCTTTTGCCGTCGTGCTGGAGAGCCGGTCAAAGCCGCGCGCGTTGCCGCCGATCTGCGCGAGCGTTGCCCAGGCCTTTTCCCAGCCGTAAGCCTGGAGGAACGCCTCGAACATGACGTTCATCGTGCCGCTGTTGCGCGGATCCCCCACGCCCACCCAGCCGCGGAGTTTCGGGTCGGCCAATTCGTCCCAGCGCGTCACCGCCGGAAGACCGACCGTGCGCTGAACGAGAGTGTTTTGCAGGATGCCGAAGCTGGACAGGGCGGCGCCGAACCAGTGGAAATTCGCGTCGTGGATTTCCATCCCGCCGAGCGTGCGCGGAAGGCCGTCGAAGATGTTTGCGGAAGGACGATAGGCGGCGGTGAGCTTTTTATCCGCGAGCAGGTAGTACGGCTCCAGTCCGCCGCCAAACAGGATGTCGAGCCCGATGCCGCCGGGTTTCTTGGCGAATTCGGACTGAATGAAGCGCAGCGCGTCCGAGGTGCCGCCCACATTGCGCCACTCGACCTCGGCCGGTTCGCCGAATTGCTGCTGGTGCCACTCGGCAAACCCGCGCGCGAACTCGTGCCGGATGGCATCGACGTGCGGGGTGATGATGACGACGTGCGCGGCGGCACGGATGGGCAGCGTGCCAGCGAGCAGCAGGGCGAGCGCGAGCGCGCTCGCCGTTGGCCTGCTTGCCGTCCGGATCATGCGCGGCGAGAGTAGAAACGAGCGACGGGTCGGACAATGCGGAAATGAGGGCAATCTCCAGATGCATCCCGATCTGGCGCGGCCAAGGGAGGGCGGATTCAAGATCCGGCCGATACAGGAGCGCGGACAGCCTTGTCCGCGCGAATCAGAAATCAAGCCAAGGCACACGCGGACAAGGCTGTCCGCGCTCCTTTCTTGAATCCGCCGTGCGGTCAGGGCTTGCGTTTTGGCTGCGGAAGCCTAACCTTTACTCGAAGCCAAAGCTGACGGGTGCAAACGCAATTCCAGCTTCTGGTCGAAGGTTCCGCGGCGCGGCAGGAGGTTCTGCGCCCTACAGAGGCCGGCCGGGTCCGCGGACGGAAAGGAAAACATGCTCAGCCTAAACCGATGCCGGTCCTGGCTCCACGCCCGGCCGGACGTGATGATTGATCTGATCCGCGTCTTTCTCGGCGTGGCGCTCTTTTTCAAGGGCCTTTACTTCATGGAGCACCGGGCGAACCTGCTCAAGATGATGGAGGAAGCGGGAGGCTGGTGGTTCGCGCCGGCGGCGCTGGCCCATTACATCGTGCCCGCGCATTTGTTTGGCGGGCTCATGCTCGCGCTGGGGTTGCTCACGCGAGTGGCTGCGCTGGCGCAGATCCCGGTCCTGCTCGGCGCCGTGTTTTACGTGCACATGCCGCGGCTGTCGGGGTTGAGCCAGGAGACGGTGGGCCGGCAAAACCTGGAGCTGTCGGCCCTGGTGCTGTTCCTCATGGTGCTGGTGCTCCTGCACGGCGCGGGGCGCTTCTCGCTGGATCATGTGATCGGCAAGCGGAGTCAGCAGGCCGATCCATTGACCAAGCCGGCGTAGTAGCTGTCCCAAAAAAAGACAAGCCCGGCCAGTATTGAGACACTGGCCAGGCTTGCTCGGTGGGGAGGCCGATGCGCTAGTAAGACTTAAGCGAGGTGTCTTTGGCGATGCCGTTGGCGCTGCGCCCGTTCGAAACCAGGCGCATCAGGATGCGCAGTTCGCCGAGCAGTTTCGGTCCAAGAAACAGAGCGACACACTCGTTGGCGGCTTGGGTTTCCTTGCGGAGCTTGCGGATTTTCATTCTAAATACGCGTTGGGTAGGGTGCTTCATCGAATCTAAGTTAGCGGGGCTGACCGCCGGCCGTCCTTCCCGGTCGCTGCGTCGTGTGCGCGCGGGCGGGACTGCCGGGGAATAATGGAATCTGGCGCACGCAGGCACAGACAGCCCGGCCGACCGTGGCCTCCACGTCCCGTCGCGGACTGGAACAGCTCGATTCTTTGCTCGCCACATGCGTCGGCGCCTAATGAGCAGTAGCCTTGCCAACTTGCGATTGGCCTGCTGCCGCACGGTGCGTAGCAACGCCCAAACCGACGGAAAGGAGAAGGCGAAGTGGAGTTCAGTCGGACACTGAATCGAAATTGCTCTCGAAAATCAGGGTTAAAACCAGAGGACGTCGATTGTGGAGCGTGACGCAGCCGGGCGAAGCTCAACACTGCCTTTCCCCTGTTCGCTTCAGTCCGGAACGTCGGCCTCCCGGCCGCTCGCCCGCCAAACTGGGCAGTTCCTTCCCGGCAGTTCGTGCCGGCTCAGGGGGACGGTTTCGACTCGAGGATGAGTCGACGCCGGGAGTAATCGAAAATAGCCCTGAAGTTGCGCAAGGCTTCGATGCCGATGTGTCCGGCCAGCCCTTCGGCGGCGGGCGAGCCTTGCTGGAAAAAGTTCGCCTCCGGCCGCTCGACGCGCAACCGCCCAAACTGCAGCGATTCAAGACGCCCGATCCGCGAACCGGCGCCGCCGCCCACACCGGAACGACCGCCGCCCCGGCCCTCGCCCGGCGCCGGCGCCAGTCCGTGCTGGTCGGTGAAGTCTCGCGCCAGACACAGGCAACTGTCGCACCCGGTGTCCAATTCGAACTCGCCCGCAATGGTCTCCCCGCCTGCGGCGCCCAGTGACGCGCTGACAATAGGCGTGTCCCGGCGAAACCGAAGCGGGAGGATTTCGCCATCCCCGGAATACTCAAAGTTCCCGGGTTCGTGCAACGTCACACGTTTCGTCCGCTGATCGATCTCCACCACGAATCGCCGGAAAAAGCCGGCGCCAAGAATGCCATTCCGTCGCCGGCCTCCTGGGTCCGCCGGAAAGGCGGCCACGCGACGCGGGGTCCAGTTCATGCCGCCCAAATCCAGGCGCGGTCCTTCATAAACACCCGCGAGGGCTTCACCGGCAATGCCGACAATGGTGATTTGTCCCGTGCGCCGCAGTTGGAGCGATTCCGCCAGCCCCGGTTCAAGCATTGTCATTCCATAGCCGGTATCGAGCATGAACGGCCTCGAGTTGGTGTCGTTTACGCGGACCGGGATCATCACGTGGCCGCGGCGGAATTCGAACGGGATGACCAGGGGATTGGTCGATGTCGCAATCGGGGGCGTCTCCGCGCCCCAAGCGCCGCCGACAAGCGCCGCAAGAACAAGGAGCACCGGAAACGGACCGCGATGGTCCCGTGCGGTCATGCCGCGTGTGGATAATGCTTTCGTGTCACCCGCTGGGCCTGAGCGGCCGGAGTGAGTTAGTTGCTGGAACCTTTCCCAGCTTTCGAAGCGAGCGCCTTTTCGAGTGCAGAACCGAGCCTGTCGCCGCGGCACTCGACTCCCGAACCGAGAATGGCCCCGGTGTCGCCATCGATCAGGTACATTGCCGGGATGCTGTCGATCTCATAGGTCTGTCCGATTCGAGCCTGCCACCACTTGCCGTCGTAAATCTGCGGCCAGGGCATCTTTTTCTCTTTCGTGAACGTGGCCAGTTTTTCCTCGGCCTTGGCCTGGTCCAGGCTGATGCCGAGGATCTCGAAACCCTTTTCGTGGTACTTCTCGTAGTTCGCGACGACATTGGGGATTTCGACGACGCACGGGCCGCACCAGGTGGCCCAGAAATCCAGTAGCACGATCTTGCCTTTGTAGTCGTCGGGGAATTTCACTTCCTTCCCGTCGGTCGTTTTGGCAGTGAACGGCACGGCCTTGGCCCCCTTCCCAAGATTCGGGGCAGGGTGGACTTCCTCGACAGTTTCCTTCGACTTGACGATCTGGAAGCCCCCGGCCGCCGTCATACCGGAGACTTCGTAGGTTGTGCCGCCTATGTTGAACGGCGACTTGATGTCGTAGCCTTCACGGCGCGAGTCAAACTTGCCGTCACTGTTGGAATCGATGAGGAGCCGCACGCGGGACGATTTGCCCTCGGCGCCGCGGAAGTCGCCGGAGGTCATTTCATCGACGAGCATGGCGGTGTACGACTTGTCGCCGAGCTTGATATCGCCGCTCAGGGCGTAGTCGCGGTAGTAGAACAGGAAGTCCTTCAGCGCGGCGCGGCCGGGGTCGGTCTTGTCAAACCGGTAAACAATGAGGTGCGCGTCCTTCGAGCCCCCGGCATAGGGAATCTTCACCGTGGCATCGCCGTTGTAGCTCGTCAGTACCTTGCCGCTGGAGTTGGTGATCGCGCGCGGCGTCCAATTGGCGGCCGAATCGTCCGAGAAGTCACCGTTGTTGTTCGCGTCAACGAAGAGGCGGGCGGGCTTGCCCTCCGGTTCGTCGAGAATGATCAGGGTGGTGCTCGGGGCGTCCTTCGGACCGAGCTTGAGTTCCCCGTAGAGCGGCGCGGCCAGGTCGCCGGGCGCCTTCTTCACCGAGTCGGGCTTGACGGCGGTCAATTGAAGTCGCTGTGGGCTGTAGCCGCCCAATTTCTGGTTGGCGTCCGAGGACTGCCACTTGAGTTGGACCTCTTCCGCGCCGGCGCAAGCGGCCAGGGCTAACGCGGAAGCGACGACGGCCGCCGCGCGGCCGAATAGGGAATGAGAAGGGTTCATAATTCTTTTGTTCAGGATTGTGACAGGCAAAATGCTACCGGCCCCCGTTGGGACCGGTAAATGACAAAATCTCGTCGATTGGAACGAGCCAGCCTTCAGCAGGCCGGCGTCACCATGCGGCGTTTCGCGGCGCGCCTGGGCGATACGCCATTGCCACGGCGTGGATGCGAGAGGGTCAGTGGCGCCAAGTGGTTGGGCAAATCGCCCCGATCCAGCAGCCACTGCTTCTTGCTCCCGGCGAAGTAACTCAGTTCCGTGAAGTACGGTTTGCCGTCGCAGAGTGGGAGCAACTTCCTGGCAAAGTACGCCACGTGTCGGGATTGCGCATGGCGCCGTTCGGCCGCTTCGTCCTCGAAGGCCATCAGCGTGAAAAAAGTCGGCGAACCGTCCTCCCGGAACACCAGGTAAAGCGTGCGCGGCTCGTTCTGGCGGATTTCAGAAACCAATTCGGCCAACGCGCGTTTTGCAGGTTTCACGTTCTCCTGTTTCACGGTGAAGCTTGACAGCGTGTACTTCATAATGGCGATCCATCGAGTCGGACTATCCTAAATTACACCAGTTGGACTGATTTGGCGCGAATCGGTTCGATGTTTTCACACCCTGGCCGGGTGGCGCCAGGAGTTTGACGCTTGCGTGACCTTGGCGCGCAAGGTGTTGCGAGCACGGTTTCTGGGTTGTTACATTTTTGTAACAATTTGAGTCTCAAGCCTTCCCGCAGGCACCGAGGCAAGCTTAAGGGCAATTCAGCAGCCCACAGGAGCATCCGCCGCCCATTCCCGTCCAACGACCCGCGATAAATGAATGCCGACGCCCTGCTGACCAATATCCGCGTCGCCGCGCCCTGCCCGGCCCGATGGGCAGACATGACCGGCGACGACCGCGCCCGCTTCTGCGCCCAATGCCAGAAGCACGTGTACGACCTTTCCGAGATGACCGCTGAAGACGCGTCCGATCTGATCCGCGAAAGGGAGGGGAAACTGTGTGTCCGCTTCTACCAGCGCGTGGACGGCACCGTATTGACGGCGGATTGCCCGGTCGGCGCGGCGGCGGTTTGGCGGCGACTCAAGACGCTGGCGGCTGCGGCGGTCGCATTGTTGTTTGCTGGCGTGGCGATGAACAACTTGGCCGGCGAATCCAAACGACGCCCGGAAAGGCGACCGCGTCCGAAAGTTTACCGGGCCTGGGATAACGCTGTTTCAGCCGTCCGCGATTTCGTGAATCCCAAGCCGCCACCGGTCATCATGGGGAAAATCTGCGTGCCGCTTCCGCCCTCTAAAGCACCGTCGAATACTACGAGCCGGCCACCTTTACTCAAGACCGCCCCACGAACGACCAGTGCGGGCCGACCCACCTTGCCGGCATGACTTCCGCCAGACACTCTGGTGGGGCGAGCGTCCTCGCGAGCCGGCCCGCCCGCCTTGTCCACTTAACCTCCGCCAGATTGCTCGCCAATGTCCGCGTCGCCTCGCCCTGCCCTGCCCGCTGGGCGGACATGAGCGGCGACGACCGCGCCCGCTTCTGCGGGCAATGCCAGAAGCACGTTTACAATCTGTCCGAGATGTCCGCCGGGGACGCCGCCGACCTCATCCGCAATAAAGAAGGCAATCTCTGTGTGCGATTTTACCAACGGGCCGACGGCACTGTCCTCACGGCGGACTGCCCCGTCGGCGCGTGGGCGGTCATGCGCCGTGTGAAACGGTTGATCGCCGTTGGCGTCGGCGTGCTCGTGCCTGCTTTGGCCGCGCCGCTTTGGTTCCATTCACCCGGCCCGAAGCCAACCACACGCAGCAAGCTCTACCAGACTTGGGACGCCACGCTGCTCGCCATCAGGAACTGGGTCAACCCGCCACCGCCGGTTCCTCCACCCGCCACGCCGGGAAGGTTCGTGATGGGAGACGTATGCGTTGCTCCGCCAAAAACGACCGCGCCACCCGCTCCCCAGTCATCGCGCGCAACGCCGGGGCTTTGACCCGGCGCACGCGTCCACTTTACATCCCATTTACACACGGCACTCACCGGCGTGCTAGCGTCGAGAGGTTATGAAAAAATTACTTCCATTTGGTGTCCTCGCGTTCCTCACTGCCGCCCGCCTCGGCGCGCCCGCGCAAACCGAGCAAAGCGTCGCCGCTCCCGGCCATCCTCACCTCCACATCTCGAACATCATCGTCCCCCAGGCGCGGCCCATCGCGCCGCAACCGGCCGGGACGGTGACAATTTCCGCGGTCAACGTCGCCGTGGACATCGTCGAGCAGGTCGCCACGACCACGATGGACATCAGCCTCACCAACGCCACCGGCGCTCGGCTCGAAGCGCAGATGATCGTCCCCGTGCCCGACAAGGCGGCGTTGCGCGGCTTCATTTTTCAGGGCGCGGCCAGCGAACCCACGGCCCAGCTTCTGCCCAGGGAAGAAGCACGGAAGCTCTACGACGAAATCGTGGCCAAGACCCGCGACCCCGCCCTGCTCGAATTCATCGGTCACAGCCTCATCCGGTCCAGCGTCTTCCCGGTCGAGCCGCGCGCCGCGCAAAAGGTTCGCATCACCTACGAACATCTGCTGACGGCCGACGGCGACCGCATCGACTACGCGCTGCCGCGCACCGAGTCCATCGATTACCACGTCCCGTGGAACATCGCGGTGCGCATCAAGGCCAAGTCGCCTATCTCGACCGTCTATTCGCCAAGCCACAAACTGGATACCACGCGCGCCGGCGAAAACCAGATCGCCGCTCGCATCGCCCCTGACGCGACGACTGAGCCGGGCGCGTTCCGGCTGTCGTATCTTCTCGAAAGAGACGGCATCACCGCCTCGCTGCTGGCCTATCCGGACCCGAAGATGGGCGGCGGCTACTTCCTGCTGCTTGCCGGCGCTCCGGTCAAAGCGCCCGCAAACAACGCCCTCAAGCGCGAAGTCATTCTCGTCCTCGACCGCTCCGG
>CAZZAQ010000153.1:3132-8510 GCA_964652165.1 uncultured Bifidobacterium sp. | reverse complement strand
CGCTAACGGTCCTGCGGCCTGTTGTGTATTGTCGCTCTCGTGCGCAACCAATGTTAGCACGACTGGACGAGATTGCGGCAGGTTCCGGGTTCCGAGTTTCGAGTTTCGAGTTGGCCAAAAACTCGGAACCCGGAACGCGGAACCCGGAACCCGAAGACCCAAACTCACCGCTGACCTATGAACCTGAATCGGGCGAATGAAACGCGGAATTATGATGGAAACAACAGATGGACAAATGTTTACACAGATATCACTCTTGGGTCCGAATCACCCGGCGGGTGCAAGGGCCTCCTTCTGCGAGCCTTTGCCTTGTGGGAACATCCGTGTCCCTCCCTGGTTTCAACTGCCGTTCCAACGATTAACGCATAAGAGCCGCGCGCCGAGCGGGACCAGTGCCCCAGCGATTCAGCCCGATCAAACCAGATCAAACCAAATCAAACCCATGTGCCGTTCCCAAGGAGAGCAGGGCTGGGGTGAGGCGTGAGAAAGGGGAAGGCGATCGTTTGCACAAAACTGAGTTGCGCCCGCCGGCGTCAGGAAGCCGGAGTCACGCTTGACAACGGCGGCTCGTTCCGTCAACTAATCATCACAGCAACCCTTGGGCGCCATGCAGGCGGTGTTTCACGCCAGCCCGGCGTCCGACGTACGGTTGCGACAAACGCGCACATGGGCCTGAAACGAATTCCCCCACCGGGCTTCCGGCCGTCCGCCACTCATGGCGAATTGGGGCCCGTGCAGGTGCGCAAGTTCCTCTTCCCGCCGCGCGCCGGCTCCGGAGCAGGTGGACCGCCGAAGCCGCCCCCGATCTTGCGCCGCCTCCGCCTCCCGGCCGCGCTGAGAAATACTGGACAAACCGGTTCACGCCAGCCAAACTTATCCTCCTGACACGCTCGAAACCATAGCGGATTGCGATTTGGCATGGACTTCTTTAGTTCGATTTTTCATTCGTTGCTTGGAGGCGACTATGGCATGGCGCCGGTGAACTGGCCGGCGGTGCTGCTGGGCTTGCTGCTGGCCTTCGCGGGCGGACAGGTGATTGCCTGGATTTACATGGTCACACATTCCGGGCTGTCGTACTCCCGCTCGTTCGTCAACGCCCTCATCGTGATGCCGGTGATTGTCGCGCTGGTGATGATGGTGCTCTCGAACAACCTGGTGACGGCCTTCGGCATGATGGCGGTGTTCGCCATCGTCCGATTCCGCAACATCCTTCGCGACACCCTCGATACTTCCTACATCCTCATCGTCATTGTCCTCGGGATGGCCGCCGGCACGCAAAAGTTCGCCAGCGCCATCCTCGGCACCGCGATCGTCGCCATCGCGATGCTTTACCTTTGGGCGACCTCTTTTGGCAGCCGGCATCGCTACGATCTGATCGTCAACCTGCACTGGGCCCGTTCCGCGAAGGAAACCGACGAACTGCGCCGCGTCCTGGACCGGCACAGTTGGAAGGCGCACCTGGCCAGCCAGCGTTCGCACGAGAGCTACGAAGGCACCGACCTGTCGTATCGGCTGTTGCTGCGCGACTCCGAGCGCGCGGAGGATCTCATCTCCGAACTGCGCCAGGTGGCGGGCGTTTCCCGCGTCACCAGCATGCTCGCCGAAGACGAATCCGAACTGTGACCCGCCATGGACTCCCCGAAACTGCCCCCGATTCCCACGCCGTTCTCGCAAGTCTTGCGCGAGTTCCGCATCCAGGTGCTGCCGTTCATCGTGTTTGCCGGCACTGTGATCGCCATCGTCCTGCTCTGGCGCAACACCGTGCAGCCCGTTGGCATCGTCGGCTTCGTCGACACCAACCAGGTCTATGTCACCTCGTTGCAGGACGGCCTCGTCTCGGAACTCTTTGTCGAGCGCTTCCAGGAAGTGAAGAAAGACCAGAACGTGTGTGTCGTCGTCAATACCGATCCCGAACTGGTCACCGCGTTGATCCAGAAGGCCAAGGCCGACCTCAAGGTCGTTCTGGAACGAAGCATAGTGGACATCGGCCGAGGCCGCCAGCAATTCCAACAACTGGCGGGGGATCTGTTTGTTGAAAAAATCCGGCAGACGGGCCGGGCCCCTCAGCTCCTGCTCGCTGAAAGCAATCTCGTGGCCGCCGATGAACTTTTCAAAAAGGGAGTCGGCACCAAGCTCGCCTATGAGGCCGCGCTGGCCCAACGCGACGCCTTGGAAAAGGAAATTGCGGCGCGGGACGTCTACATCCGGGAGCTGGGTACCAACCTGGCCTCGTTGGCAATCTCAGACGAGCCGCTCAAAGCTGCCGTCCTGGCCGCCATTCAAGCCCAGGAAACGGAACTCACACTGTCCCTCAAGCCGGCCGTGCTCAAAGCGCCCATCGACGGCCTGGTGGCCATGATTCACCACCAGGCCGGTGAGAAAATCCGGCGCGGCGATCCAATCGTTACCATTGCCTCGCCCAATGCCACCAATGTCATTGGCTACGTTCGCCAGCCGATCCAGCGCCGTCCGCGGCCTGGCGACCGGGTGCGAGTGACCACCCGCTCCAATCCGCGCCGCAGCGGCACCTCTCAAATCTTCAAGGTCGGCGCGCAACTCGAACCCATCAACCAAAGCTTGCTTTCCGCCGACAACCGGCGATTCGAAGTCGGCCTCCCAATCGTGGTCGCTCTGTCGCCCGAGCTCATCGACCAGCTCAACCTGATGCCGGGCGAGTACGTCGATATTGCCTTCGAGTAAAACGTGATGCGCGAAACGTAAAACGTAAAACGTGAAACGTAAAACGTAAGACCGAGCGCGCTGATTCCTCGCCTCCTCGACGCCCGATGCAGTTTACGTTTTACGTTTTACGTTTTACGTTTTACGTTTCACTTCGCGCCAGGCGCGCCATTGCCTTCACGCGTCCGGGCATTAAGCTTGCCCCATGAACAACCCTTTCTCCATCGCCGCCGACTGGTCCGGGGAATTCGACGAGCCAGGGCTTGCGCGATGGGCTGAGGATCTCCGCCGCCGGCTTCCAGCGCCGCAAGTTTCCCTCGGGCTCGTGTTCATGAGCCCGCGCTTTTTTGCGCACGCCGCGGCCGTGCTCGAGCTTCTGCGCGTCCATGCCCGCGTGCCGCTCCTGGCCGGCTGCTCCGGCGCGAGCCTGATCGCGGGCGGCCGCGAAATCGAGGAAGACGCGGGGCTTGTCCTGGGCCTTTACTCGCTGCCCGAGGCGGTGCTTAAGCCGGTTCGTCTCCTCCAGGAACAGGTCGAGGAATCCAGCGGGCCGGCCTATTGGCTGGCGGAAACCGAGGTCTCGGCCGACGATACCAACGGCTGGCTGGCCTTCCTCGATCCGTTCTCATTCGACGGCGAATCGTGGCTGCGCGGCTGGAACGAAGCTTACGCCCCGCGCCCCATCGTCGGCGGACTGGCCAGCGGCGACCACACGGCACAGTCCACGCAACTCTATCTCAATGGCGAAGTGTTCACCGACGGCGGCATCGCCATTTCGCTGGGCGGCGGCGTGCGGCTGGCGAGCGTCATCTCCCAGGGCTGCACGCCGATTGGCGACACGTGGACGATCACCCGGGCCGAAGGCAACGTCATCCACGAGATTGGCAACCGCCCGGCCTATGCGGTGCTGGCCGAAACCTTCAACACACTGGCGGCCGCCGAACAGCAGCAGGCCCGCGGCAACCTCTTCGTCGGCCTCGTGGTCAACGAATACCTCGATGAGTTTCACCGCGGCGACTTCCTCATCCGCAACCTCCTTGGCGGCGACCCCCAATCCGGCATCGTCGCCATCGGCGCGCTGCCGCGCATCGGCCAGACCATCCAGTTCCAGCGCCGCGACGCCGCCGCCGCCACCGAGGATTTGCACACCCTGCTCGCCCACGCGAAAGAACAACTTGCGGGCAAAACGATTTACGGCGGCTGCCTGTGCAGTTGCAACGGTCGCGGCGCGCGCCTGTTCGGCCGGCCCGACCACGACGCCCGCCACGTCCAGCAGGCCTTCGGCCCGATCGGACTGGCGGGATTTTTCTGCAACGGCGAAATCGGCCCGATCGGCGAAGAGAATTTTCTCCACGGTTACACCGCGTCGCTGGCGTTGTTCGTCAAGAAGAACTGACCCCTTTCCGGTCAGCGCCGGAGTGTCGAATAGGAGAACTGACCCTTTCTCGGCTCAAGATGCGCGGCAAACTGATCGAGCTGGGCCTGCACCCGGAACGCGACCGGGGCGAGCGGTGAGGAGGGGGAAGGGGAAACGGGAAAGTTCACCTGGGGCTGCGCGCCGGGCGCTCTACCCCAGGCTATCACAGGACGGGCTTTCAGCCCTCCCTGATTCGCGCGCCTGATTCGCGCGCGTCAAATCCTCACACGGCGAATCCGTGCGATCCAGATGCATTGGTGATACCGTCCGCCCGATGCGCCTTACCCACAATCCGGCGGGGCTGAAAGCCCCCAATGTGACAGCCTGGGCTGGAGCGAGTCCGACGAGCGGAGGCCCAGGTCAACCGTCCCCCCACACCTCTCAATGCCCTGTAAGGGCGTCACAACCGTGTCCCAATCCCTCGCCAACATCGTCGTTCATCTTGTGTTCAGCACGAAGGGCCGCCGGCCACTCCTTCGCGATGAGGAACGCGGCTAACTCCACGCCTACATCACGGGCATCCTCAAGAATCACGACTCGCCGCTCATCGAAATCAATTCCGTGCGTGACCACATCCACATTCTGTTCGCGCAATCCAAAAATTACGCGCCCGCGAAGATCGTCGAGCAGGTCAAGAGTTCATCGTCGGGCTGGATCAAGGAGCAACACGCGTGGTATTCCGATTTCGCGTGGCAGACCGGTTATGGCGAGTTCAGCGTCAGCCCGATGCACGTCGAGGCCGTGCGCGACTACATCCGCAGCCAACCGGAACACCACAAGCAAGAGGATTTCCAAACCGAGTACCGGCGGTTTTGCGAGAAGAATGGAAAGCCGTTGGATGAACGGTATGCGTGGGATTGAATTGGATCGCGCGGGTTGGGCGTTGGTTTTGTATTGCCCTTACAGGGCGGGATAGAGTTGGTTTCGGACATTGACCTGGGGCTACGCGCTGCGCGCTCCACCCCAGGCTTTCACAGGACGGGCTTTCAGCCCTCACCACGCGGGCCTTCGGCCCTCGCGGCTGGCGTCTCTCGTCCAACCTCCGGCCCCGTCAGTATCTGGAGCCCGGCGGCCGCTTCGCGCCGCGCCAGGCGGGCGTCGGATTGCGTGGGAACGCGGCGCAATTTGGAACGGCCGGTTCTTTTGCGAGAATTGCTCGTAACCCATCCCCTGACGGCGGAATCATTTCCCTTACATGAAGCCCTGCCGGATGCCAGCCAGCGATGGATTTGCCATGCCCTTCTTCCGCGCGGCCCGCATCGTGGTCGACACCAGCCTCCAC
>CAZZAQ010000153.1:0-3122 GCA_964652165.1 uncultured Bifidobacterium sp. | reverse complement strand
CGGTTTGCGCCGCCAGCCTGGCTTTGCCTTTATGAACACCAGAGCGCAATTCACCCTCAACGGCAAGCCACAGCGGGTTTCGACGGACTCCAGCCGCACGTTGCTGGATGTCCTGCGTGAAGACCTCGGCCTGACGGGGACCAAATACGGCTGCGGCGAAGGCCAGTGCCGGGCCTGCACGGTGCTGCTCGATGGTAAACCGACGGCCGCCTGCCAGACGGCGATGGACGAGGTACAGGGCCGCAGAGTGGAAACCATCGAGGGCCTGGCCCGCGGGCGCGAGTTGCATCCCGTGCAGGAGGCGTTCGTCAAGGAAGGCGCGTTGCAGTGCGGCTATTGCGTGCCGGGAATGATCCTGGCTACGGTCGGCTTGTTGCGCCGCGTTCCCAGGCCGACTCAGGCGCAGATCGTCGAAGGACTCAACGGCAACCTCTGCCGCTGCTGCGGTTACGGGAACATCCTCAAAGCAGTCCAGCGCGCGGCGCAATCCACGAAGGAGGTCCGATGAACTCTCCCTTGCCGGAACTGGAATTCACGGAGCCGGAGCGATACGAACTCCACGAAGGGCCGTTCTATCACTTCGAAGTCAGCCGCCGCCAATTCGTCCAGGTGCTCGGCGTCGGACTGGTGATCTCCGTGGCTGTCCCGTCTCTCTTTGCCCAGCGGGCCGGGCGGGGCGAGCGCAGCGCCAGCCTGGCCCAGCGGCTCCATGTCGGCGCCGATGGCCTCGTCACGGTTTTCACGAGCAAGGTCGAAGTGGGCCAAGGCTCCCGCACCCAACTGACCCAGGCCGCCGCCGAGGAACTGCATCTCCCGCTCAAGCGCCTCCGTCTCATCATGGGGGACACGGCTGCCGGACCGGACGACGGCGGCACCGCGGGAAGCCGCACGACGCCGTCCAGCGTGCCCGCCATCCGCAAGGCTTGCGCCGCCGCCCGGCAGTTGTTGGTGGACACCGCCGCAGCCGCGTTTGGCGTGGACGCCAAGGGCCTTTCGGTTCGCGATGGAAAGGTGGAGGGGCTGCCTGCGGGCAAATCATTCAGTTATGCGGATCTCGCCTCGGAGAAACATGCGGATGTCCTGAAGCGTAACGTCGCACCGGGCGTGACGGTCACCGACGTCGCGCAATGGCGGGTCCTCGGCACCCCGGCGCCACGAGTCGGCGCGGTCGAAATCGTCACCGGCGCGCACAAGTTTCCGTCGGACATCTCACGGCCGGGGATGCTCTACGGGAAAGTCCTTCGCCCGCCCTCGTATGGAGCGCAACTGACCGAGATCGACCTTGCCGCCGCCCGCGCGTTGCCCGGCGTGACGGCCGTGCAGGACGGGGATTTCGTCGGCGTAACCGCGCCCACGTCGTTTGCCGCGGAAGCCGCCCTCGAGGCGGCGGCGAAGACTGCAAAGTGGAAAACCACTGGGCATCCATCGAGCGACGAGCTTTACACCCACCTTCGCGCCAAGGCCTCCGGCCGTTCCCGTCCGGACAAGCGCGGCTCGCCCGAGGAGGCCTTCAAGACCGCCAGCAAGGTGCTCCGCGAGAGCTACCAGGTCGCCTACATCCAGCATGCGCCGATGGAGCCGCGCGCCGCCGTCGCGGAGTGGAACGGCGAGCAACTCACCGTCTGGACCGGGACGCAACAACCCTCGGGAGTGCGCAACAGCCTGGCCAGCAGCCTGCGCGTTCCGCGCGAGCAGGTGCGGGTGGTGGTGCCCGACACCGGCGGCGGGTTCGGCGTCAAGCACTCCGGCGAAGTCGCCGTCGAAGCGGCCCGTCTGGCGCAGGCGGCCAAAAAGCCGGTTTCCGTTCGCTGGACCCGGGAAGATGAATTCACCTGGGCCTACTTTCGGCCCGCCGGTGTGGTGGACGTGGCGGGCGCACTTGATGACGCGGGCAAACTCGTGGCCTGGGAACACGTCAACTTCAACTCGGGCGCCTCGGCGATTGCCACGCCCTACCAGGTGGCCAACGTGGCGACCGAGTTCAAGAGTTGCGACCAGCCGTTGCGCAGCGGCTCCTACCGCGCGCTGGCTTCGACCGCCAACACCTTCGCGCGCGAATCCTTGATGGACGAACTCGCGGCGGCAGCGGGCGTGGACCCGCTGGAGTTCCGACTGCGCCACCTGACCAACGACCGGCTGCGCGCCGTGCTCGTGGCGGCGACAGATCGGTTTGGATGGCAGGCGGCTTGGAAGAAGAATTCGTCGCGGCAGTCCTCGGGCGTCGGACTGGCATGCGGCATTGAAAAAGGCTCCTATGTCGCCTGCTGCGCCCGGATCGAAATGAACGAACGTGACGGTACGTTCAAGGTGGTGAAGGTCGTCGAAGCCTTCGAGTGCGGCGCGATTCAGAATCCGGCCAACCTGAAGGCGCAAGTCGAAGGCTGCATCATCCAGGGACTGGGCGGCGCGTTGACGGAGGAGATGAAGTTCAAGGAAGGCCGGATTCTCAACGCGAAGTTCTCTCGCTACCGCGTGCCGCGGTTCAAGGACGTGCCGGAAATCGAAACCGTGCTCGTCAACCGCCCCGACCTGGTATCGGTCGGCGCGGGCGAGACGCCCATCATTGGCATCGCGCCGGCCATTGGCAACGCACTATTCAACGCCGTCCAGGCGCGCCTGCGCTCGATGCCGATTCGGAATGAGAGCTTCCGCGTGGCGTGAGATTAAGACCGGCCACGGTCGCAGTGGAGAGGATGGCTGGAAGTAGGGATCGCGATTCAGTTTCCAAATGACAATGCCCGTCAGGCACGGGAACAAGCGATCGGGAAGACGTTGAAAGCTCGAAACATACCCACCACTTCCACCAAAGCTTGCTCCGCCTCCGCCCATGTTACCGACCCCAAGGTGGCGTCCGTCGCATAAGCCACCCGTGTGGCGTTCCAATCTTCTTGGAATGCCGCCAGTCCCGTGCAATCCACGCACCGGCTCTGACACGCCAACCGGAATTCCTCCGCTGCCGCGCGCCAGAACTCAGCTTCTGCAACCGGCTTCGCCGCGAGAATGCGTGCCAGGTCATGCAAATCCTTCACCCGCGGCACCCGCTCCCCACCGCCCATCCTCCGGCGGTAGGTCGGCAGCGACGAAAGGAATGCCCGCAGCTTCTCGCCCGCGATCCGATGCAG
>CAZZAQ010000152.1:0-8516 GCA_964652165.1 uncultured Bifidobacterium sp. | reverse complement strand
AGGCCGACGGGGGGGCGTGGGCGGCGCGGCCGCCAGCGTCCAGGCCGGGGAGCACAATAACAACCACAACGCGACCAGCCAGCGTCCGTGCCGGCCCGTCCCGAATCTGCTGAATCCGATGCAATCCATGCAACTTGTCCGACTCGTTATACCGTCCTGAACGGCGCTTCCGTGGGCCGCTTTAGCCGGAACGGCTGATCAATTCAACCAGGAATTGACTCGAATGAACACGTATCGCCGATGCGGATAGTACGGATAATCAGGGAACCAATCCGTGCCAACCTGTGTCATCCGTCCCTGCTCGCTTCGTGTTCATTCGTGTCCATTCGTGGTTGAAATGAAGCATCCCGCCCTGGCCCGTCACTCCTTCCGGTAGCGGTCCCGCTCGCGCAAGTTGTAATTCTTCACGTCCCGCTCCAAATCCTTCAAGGCCGACTCGGCCGTTCGGATGAAATTTTCGCAGCTCGACGCCATCCCGCCCAGGCTGATGACCAGGTCGCGCTCCGCGAGATCGTCCGTGACCACAAGCGGCTCGCCGTAAGGCTGGAGCCGATGGGCGACGCGCTCAATGACCTGGTCGGCCGACTGGCCCTCGCGGGAATAGAGCACCTCGACTTCCGGAGTGGAGCGCGTTTCCGGCGGGTCGCGCCGCGGGCCGGAGCCGTCGAAGACAATTGTGATCGGTGTGCCGCACGCGTCTCGATAGCTGGTGAGCACGCTCACCAAGGCCTCCCGCGCCGCCGCCGAATGCCGCGGTTGGCCTGGCGCCAGCGCCGTCCAGCAGTGCAACAGGCTGTAACCGTCCACCAGTATCCGGGCCAATGCCACGGCCCGAGCGTAGCCTGTGGCGCGAGTCCTGCCAGACGAAAGCAGCCGTGCCAAACGCCGGGGCAGAACGATTGGAAAGCATGGATCCTCTTACTCTCACTCCTACTCTTACTCTCACTCTTACTCTTACTCATACTCGTACTCTCCTAAACTCCTCGAAAGCTCAGGATTGCGTCTCGGAGTGAGAGTAAGAGTAGGAGTAAGAGTAGGAGTAGGAGTAGGAGTCGTCCCTGCGGTCCGGGCGTCAAAATCTGATTTGCGCCCGAACACACATCCGTCCGGTCTTCTGCCTTGAACTCCGTGACCGGCCCGGGGCATTCTGCAGCCGGTCCGAATTGGCTCATGTCAAGGCGCATCACAGGCCTGGAGAACGAATACGGCTGCCTCGTGGATTCCCACGTGCAGTTGCAGGAGGTATTGCCGCGCATCCGGGACTGGCTGTTCGAGAACCATCGTTACGGGCTTATCGACCAGCATGACCGGGACTGGGACGAGCCGGCGGGCAACGGCGGTTTCCTGTTCAATGGCGGCCGGGTCTACATCGACATGGGCCACCTGGAATACTGCACTCCGGAATGCGCTTCGGCACTCGACGTGGTGCGCTACGATCGGGCCGGCGATTTGCTGCTGCAGGAAGCCGTCCAGTCGCTCGGACTCAAGGGCAAGGTCCACTTCATCCGCAACAATATCGACCACTACACCGGCGCGACCTTCGGCTGCCACGAGAACTACTCCCTGGAGCGCAAGTCGCCGCTGCACGAAAAGAACGTCATGTCCTTGCTGGCCTTTTTGACGCTGCGGGTGCTCTTCTGCGGGGCCGGGCGCGTGGGCAGCATCCGGCCGACCCGCTTCCGCGGCGAGCCGACTCAGCGCGAAGAGACCTCGCCGTTCCAAATCTCCCAGCGCGCCGACTACATCCAGAACGATTTTTTCGAGTGGGTGCAGCACAACCGCGCGATCATCAACACCCGCGACGAGCCGCTGGCCGACCCGCGCCAGTACCGCCGCCTGCACCTTATTCACGGCGACACGAACGTCCTTCCCGCCACCCTGTTCCTGAAGGCCGGCACGACTCGGCTGGTCCTGGATTTGCTCGACGCCGACGAACTGCCCAATGTCGTCCTCAGTGACGCCGTCACTTCGCTGCGCCAGCTTTCGCGCTCGCTGCGGCCGCCTTGGAGAGTCACACTGGCCGAGGGCAAGTCCGCGGACGCGCTGGAACTCCTCGAAGTCTACCGGGACAAGGCCCGGCGCCTCTTCAAAGGCCGCGACGCTGAAACCGACGCGCTGCTCGGCCTCTGGGAACGGGTGCTCCGGGCGCTCGAATCCGATCCCTCGGCGCTCACGGGCATCGTGGACTGGGTGACCAAGGAATATCTGCTGCGTGAATTCTGCCGCAGCGAAGGCATCCCGTGGGGCAACCCGTGGCTGGAGTCGCAGGACCTGGAGTTTCACCAGATCGATCCGGACAAGAGCCTCGGGCTGGCGCTCGCGGACATGGACGGTTTTTGGGCGCCGCCCCGCGTCTCTCAAGCCCGCACCGAGCCGCCGGCCAACTCGCGGGCCCGCGCCCGCAGCCGCCTGATGCGCGAAATCCAGAACAAGGGACGCGACACGTCGTACTTTCTGGACTGGGAAGCCGTCGAAGTGCCGAATCAGAAACGGACGCGGCTGCTGGATCCGTTCCAGACGTAGCCTGCACCTTTGGCGCGCGGCTCTCCAATCGCCCAAGTTTCGGTCAGCAACCCAGGCACTCTATGCTCGTAGCGCAGACCGCCTGGTCTGCTGTTTCGCCGACTGCCAGTCGGCGGTGGACGTGCTTGCCAACCAACGTCCGTTTCGTTCGCAGCTTCGCGGGTTGGCAACCCGCGACACAGCAGGCTGGGCAGCCTGCGCTACGAAAGCAGCGCCGACGAATTTTGGGCGGGCTTTTCCGTCCAAGGCCGGTATAACTCTTTGCGGGCTTTGTTCTGACGTAACTTCATGAAATCAATTTTCTGTTCCTTCGCTTGGATTCTTTTTTCGTTTGCCTCGATTTTCCGGCTTTCGGCTGCGCCCGTCAACGACGCGCGGTTGGCCGGCACGCCCATTAGCGGCACGATTCTCAGCGTCACCGGGTCGAACGTCGGCGCGACACGCGAAGCGGGCGAGCCATTCCACGCCGGCAATCCCGGCGGCGCATCGGTCTGGTGGAGGTGGACGGCGCCGGCGAACGTGGCGGTCACGGTCAACACGGTCGGCAGCAGTTTCGACACGCTCCTGGCGATCTATGCGCAATTCGACCAAAACCTTTTCCAACTCACCTCGAACGATGACACCGGCACAAACCTCCAAAGTGGCGTCAATTTCACTACGTTCGCCGGGGCCACGAGCTACTTCATCGCCGTCGACGGCTACAATGCCGGAAGCAACCCGGCGACCGCCGCCCAGGGCAGCATCCGGTTGAACATCTCGACGCTGCCGACGGTGTCTGTCACAGCGCCACCCAACGGCGCCGTCTACACCGGTCCGACAAACATCACGGTCAGCGCGACTGTCACGCCGGTCGGCACGAACCCGATCACGCGCGTCGACTTCTATGCGGGCAACAACACCGTCGGCTTCCAGGTCATCGGCCAGGACACCACCGCCCCGTACAGCATGGTCTGGAGCAACGCCACGCCTGATATGTACGATTTCTACGCCCTGGCCTTTGACAGCGCCGGGCTGAACAATTTTGGAGGCCCTTCGAGCATCACGATCAACGCTGTGGACTTTTTCCCAGTCACGCTCCTGCCGGCAGGTTCGCCGTGGAGGTTCCTCGACACGGGCACCAACCTGGGCACGGCTTGGCTTGCGGCCGACTTCGATGATAGCGCGTGGCGCGCCGGCCCGGGGCCGCTGGGCTATGGCGACCCGCACATCCGCACCATGGTCAACTTTGGCCCGAACGCGAACAACAGATACATCACGACCTACTTCCGCACCAACCTTGTCGTGACCAACGCCGAGCGGCTCTCGTCGCTCACCCTGCGCCTGTTGCGAGACGACGGCGCGGTCGTCTACGCCAACAGCAACGAAGTCCTGCGAAGCAACCTCCCCTTCGGCATTCCCATCGACTACCTCACGCGTGCCAGCAGTACGATCGGCGGCGCCGCCGAGACCGCGTACAACGCGACGCGGCTCAGTCCGGCCATTTTGATTCCCGGGACCAACACCCTGGCAGTCGAAATCCACCAACAGGCGCCGAGCAGCAGCGATCTGGGCTTCGACCTTGAAATCCTCGGCGGCATTTCGAGTTCCATCCGCCTGACCACGCCGTATAACGGCGCGCTCTATAACGGGCCCGGCACGATTTTCCTTGGCGCTGTCGCGTCCGCGGCCAGCGGCTCGATCACTCAAGTAAACTTCTACGCCGGCGCCAATCTCGTCGCCAGCGCCACCAACGCGCCTTACTTCGCTTCCTGGGAAAACGTTCCATTGGGTGACTACGCCCTGAGCGCGGCCTCGTTCGCCGACACCGGCAGGGCCATCACGTCTTCTGTCGTCAACGTTTCGGTCATCGTCCCCGAGCCGCCGGTCATTGTTTCCGTTGACCCGCCGCCTGGTGAAGTCGCCAACCTTGCCTCGCTGCGGGTCACGTTTTCCCGCGGCGTCTATCCCATCGAGCCGATGGACTTGCTCGTCAACGGCGTGCCGGCTTCCAAATCGTTCACGTACGACCTCACGAACTGGTTCTTCTCGTTCCCGGCCCCTTCCGGCAGCACGGTGACCATCTTGTGGGACCCGAACGCGGCCATCTTCGACATCGCCAGCCCGCCGCTCCCGTTCGACACCACGTCCACGAACGCAACCTGGACGTACACGATCCTCGATCTGACGGCTCCGTTGGTCATCGCCCAGTCGCCTCCCGCGGGCGCCTCGCTCTCCGAACTCACGAACATCACGGTAACCTTCAACGAAACCGTCTCCGGCGTCGACGCCACGGACCTGCTGGTCAACGGCATTCCCACTACGTCGGTCACCGGCTCGGACGCCACGTACACGTTCGGTTTCCCGCAGCCGGCGCCGGGCGTCGCGGCTATCACCTGGGCCTCCGGCCACGGCATCCGCGATGTCGCCCCGGCGATGAATCCGTTCGACGGCGCCTCGTCTGGTGCGACTTGGAACTATGTCATCACGCTTCCCCAGGCACAGTTGGTCAGCACCAATGCGACATGGCGTTTCCTCCGGGGCACGAGCGAAGCCTCCAATCCCGCCGAGGATTGGCGCCAGACCGTTTTCACCGCAGAGAGTTCGTGGACAGCGCTGCCCGCCGTCTTTTACTACGGCGAGAACTGGCCCGTCGGCTCGCTCATCTCCGACATGCAGAACAGTTACTCGAGCATCTTCCTCCGCCACGCCTTCGTCGTCACGAATGCGGCCCTACTGACCGATTTGCGCCTGCGCGCCCAGTGCGACGACGGCTACATCGCCTGGCTCAATGGCTTCGAGATCTTTCGCTACAACATGCCGCCCGGCGAAATGCCGTACAACGGATTCGCCGTGTCCGCTGTCACTGAGCAAGGCGTGCCCAGCGTGCCGTTCCTCGTCAACAGCCTGCCCGGCCTTGAAGCCGTCCTGATGACCGGGACCAATGTCCTCGCCGTCCAGGTTTTTAACGCGACGCTCAACAGTTCCGACCTCATATTTGATTGCGAACTCCTCGCCAGCGTTACCGACATCAGGGCCGTGCCCCCGCGTATCCTTGCGATAGTCCCGCCCCCCGGTAACGCGACGAGCCTGACGAATATCACCGTCACTTTCAGCGAACCGGTCACCGGTGTCGACCCGAGCGATCTGATCGTCGCCGGTGTGCCCGCCACGGAAGTCAGCGGCTCGAACGACGTCTACACGTTTCAATTCCCGCAACCGGCCTTCGGCAGCGTGCCCGTGACGTGGGACCCACAGCACGGCATCCAGGACCAGGACAGTCCGCCCAAGCCGTTCAACGGCGCCGCCGCGCGCTTCAGCTACATCCTCATCAACGCCAGCGCCCCCGTGCTCGCGTTGCGCAGCCCGACCGCCGGCGCCACGGTCAGCAACCTGGCGCAGATCACGCTCGCGTGGAACGAACCCGTCACCGGCATCGACGCCTCCGACCTGCTCGTGAACGGCTCGCCAGCCAGCGGCATCTCCGGGGAGGGCGCCGCCAGGACGTTCACGTTTCCGCAGCCGCCGTTTGGATCCGTGAGCGTTGCGTTCGCGCCGAATCCCGGCATCACCGACCTCGACCAGCCGCCGAATGCGTTCGACTCGACCGCGCCCGGAACGAGCTGGCAATACACACTGCGCGATTTCGTCCCGCCCGTGATCGTTTCACAGATTCCGCCCCCTGGCGCCTCGGTGACCAATCTGACCGAGATCACCGTCGTCTTCTCCGAGCCGGTAACCAACGTGGGCGCCTCCGACTTTCTCATCAACGGCGTCGCCTCCACGAACGCCACCGGTGGCGGTGCGAGCTACACTTTTCGTTTCCCGCAGCCGAACTCGAAGTCCGTCCTCGTCACCTGGGCCGGAAACCACGGCATCACAGATCGTGCGACGATTCCCAATGCGTTCAACGCCGCGGCCCCGGCCGCCTCGTGGCAGTACAACCTGATCGACCGCGTCGCCCCGACTCTCGCCAGCATCAGCCCCGCGCCCGGCGGCGTGGTCAAGTCGCTGACCCAGGTTACCGTCGCCTTCAGCGAGGACGTCGGCGGCGTCGATGCGTCCGACCTCCGCGTCAACGGCGCCGCTGCGACGAGCCTCAGCGGTTCGCTCCGCGGCCCGTATATGTTCAACTTCCCGCAGCCGGCTTCGAGCAACGTCACCGTGAGTTGGATCAGCACGCACGGCATCCACGATTTCGCGTCGCCGTCGAACCTCTTTGTCACCAATATCTGGACGTACAAGGTCGTGACGAACCTCAATCCGCCCTCTGTCGTCCTCAACGAGATCATGTATCACGCCCCCGGCGCGAATACGAACGACGAGTGGATCGAACTGCTCAACACCGGTCCGTCGCCGCTCAACCTCACTGGCTGGCGCTTTACAGACGGCGTTGAGTTCACCTTCCCGAACGTGACGTTGGGTGCGGGCGCCTATCTCATCGTCGCCGCCAATCCGCCCCGCTTCGCTTCGGCCTACCCAGCGGTGACGAACGTCTTCGGCCCGTGGAGCGGATTCCTGAACAACTCCGGCGAGCAGATCGAATTGCGTGACGCCTCGGGAACACTTGTCGACCGCGTCCGCTATTCGGATGAAGGAGAGTGGGGCGTGCGCCAGCGCGGGCCAAACGACCGCAACGCTTTCGGCTGGGAGTGGTTCGCCGAGCACGACGGCCTTGGCAAATCGTTCGAGCGCGCCAACCCCGCCCTGCCCGGCGCATCCGGCCAGAATTGGAAGGCCAGTCTCACGCCCAACGGCACTCCCGGCGGCGCCAATTCCGTCTTCACCAACAACCTGCCGCCACTCATCCTCAACGCGCGCCACGCGCCCGCCGTCCCGCGTTCGACGGACAACGTGACGATCACTGCCCGGCTCCTGGATGAACAGACCAACGGGCTCGCCGCGACGCTCTTCTATCGCAACCACAGCTCGATTCCGCCGCCCGCCTTTAGCAGCACCAACCTTTTCGACGACGGCCTGCACGGCGACGGTGGGCCAAACGACGGGCTTTTCGGCGTGGTCCTGCCCGCGCAACCCAACCGCGCGGTCGTCGAGTTCTACGTCCGCGCCGTCGACGCCGGCAACCGCACGAACTTTTGGCCCGCGCCCGCCGGCCAGACCAATCTCACCACCTCTCAAACCGGCCAGATTTTCGCGCAAACTGCCAATGCCTTGTATCAGGTGGATGACGGCGTCTACACCGGCGCGCAGCCGATTCACCGGCTCATCATGACGGAGTCCGAACGCGCCGAGTTCCAGGCCATCAACCGCCAGTCGGACGCAGAAATGAACTGCACGCTCATCGTCTCCGACGGCGCGAACACTGACGTGCGCTACTTGTGCGGGATGCGCATCCGCGGCGCCGGCAGCCGCGGTGCCGCCGTGCCGAACTACCGCGTCAACCTCCGGCACGACACGCCCTGGAACGGCGCCACCGAGTTGAACCACAACGCCCAATACGGCTTCAGCCAGGTCCTCGGCGCCGCGCTGGCGCAAAAGTCCGGCCTTGTCGCCGCCAACGCCCGCACCATCCAGGTCCGCGTCAACGGCCAGAATCTCGCCAGTGGCGGCCTGCCCCAATATGGCAACTACGCCCTGCTCGAAGTCTTCAACGGCGACTGGGCCGAAACCCATTTGCCGGCCGACCCGGACGGCAACGTCTATCGCGCGTCCACCGGCAATCACACCGCCAGCTTCGCCGACCGAGGTGTCAACCCCGCCAACTACATTGGGGCTGGATTCTCGAAGGCTTCCAACACCAGCGAGAACGACTGGAGCGACCTTGTCCTGCTCTGCCAGACGCTCAGCAACACGCCCGACGCCACTTACGCCCCGGCCGTCCGCGCCGTGGTCGATGTCGAGCAATGGATGCGCTACTTCGCCTTCTTCAGCCTCACCGTCTCGCGCGAAACCTCCCTCGGCAATGGCATCGGCGACGACTACGCGCTTTATCGCGGCGTCAACGACACCCGCTTCCTGGTCCTGATCACGCTGGCGAACGGCCTGACTGCTTCCTA
>CAZZAQ010000151.1:0-8517 GCA_964652165.1 uncultured Bifidobacterium sp. | reverse complement strand
ACACATCGCGCGTCACCCTTTCTGATCTCGTTCCCTTCATCGACTGGTCGCCCTTCTTCCACACATGGGAACTGCGTGGCCGTTACCCGTCGATCCTCCAGCACGAAAAGCATGGCGAACAGGCCCGGGAGCTTTTCGCCGATGCCCAAAAGCTACTGGATGAAATCGTCAGCAGAAAACTGCTCCAGCTCCGCGCGGTTTATGGCTTCTTCCCGGCGAACTCCGTCGGCGACGATGTGGAGCTTTACACGGACGAATCGCGCGGCGCGGTGCTGACGCGGTTCCACTTCCTCCGCCAGCAAATCGAGAAGACCGACGGCTCGCCCCACTGGTGCCTGGCTGATTTCATCGCCCCAGCAGCTACTCAACTCTCAACTCCCAACTCTCAACTGCTTCCCGACCACCTCGGCGCCTTCGCCGTCACCTCCGGCTTTGGCCTGAAGGAACTCGTCGAGAAGTTCAAGTCCCGGCACGACGACTACAACGCCATCATGGCGGAAGCGCTGGCCGACCGCCTCGCCGAGGCCTTCGCCGAATTCCTCCACAAACGCGTGCGCCGGGAGTGGGGGTACGGACTTGCGGAAAAGTTCACCCGCGAACAACTCATCGACGAGGCCTACCGCGGCATCCGACCCGCCGCAGGCTATCCCGCCTGTCCCGACCACACGGAGAAGGGAATTCTCTGGCAACTGCTCGACGTGGAACGGCACACCGGCATGAAGCTCACCGAAAGCTTCGCCATGTGGCCCGGCAGCAGCGTGAGCGGGCTGTACTTCGCGCACCCGGAGTCGAAATACTTCGCCGTCGGCAAACTCGGCCGCGACCAGGCCATCGACTACCATATCCGCAAAGGGATGCCGCTGGAGGAAGTCGAACGATGGCTTGGGCCCTGGCTGGGCTACAATCCCGCCGAGCCGGCATCCCCCGACCAGGCAAGCGTTCGCTGCCCTTGTGGCGCCGAGCACTAAGCTGAATTGCTTGCCGGAGCGCTGCTGTGCCGGAAAGACCAGCCGCGACGCCTTGCAGATTCAGCACGAGTCGAACACGGCCTGGCCAAGGTAGCGCAGGCTGCCGAGCCTGCTGTTTCGCGGGTTGCCAACCCGCGAAGCTGCGAATGGAACGGACCGTTGGTTGGCGAGCACGGCCATCGCCGACTGGCAGTCGGCGACACAGCAGACAGGGCTGTCTGCGCTACCCGCACAGCGCGGCTTGGACGCAGATGGAACAAGGCCATTCGCTGCGGCTTGGGCTTCGCCACAGCCGCGCTCCTTCCCAAGGACGTTGCGGCGGAGTCATAAAGCACCCACTCCCTGTGCGGCGCGAAATCCCGCTTGGCCTTCGGCCGAGGGCGTGGTTAGGCTGCGGGCATGGAACTCTTTCATAAGATTCTCAAAGCCTGCGTCGACTCCCACGCCTCCGACATCCACGCCAAGGTCGGGCACCCGACGGTCTTCCGCATCAGCCGGCAACTCGTCGCCATCGACGCGCCCAGCCCGACGACCGAATGGTTCGAGAAGGTTCTTGAGAACATCGTGCCGAAACACCTCAGGGAAACTCTTCAAAAGACCCGTGAGTCGGACTTCTCCTACTTCGAACCGGGCATCGGCCGGTTCCGCACGAACATTTTCCAGCAGAGCGGCCAGTGGGCGCTGGCCATGCGCCACGTCAAGAGCCGCGTGCCCCACTTCGAGGAACTCGGCCTGCACCCCGTCTGCCGGACCCTGGCCGAATCGCCCCGCGGCGTCATTCTTCTGGCCGGCACCACCGGCAGCGGGAAGTCGACCACGCTCGCCGCGATGATCGAGCATTTGAATGAGAATTACAAACGCCACATCGTGACCCTCGAAGACCCCATCGAATACATGTTCGAAGACAACCAGTGCATCATCGAACAACGCGAGATTGGCCTGGACACTCAGACCTTCCACAGCGGCCTCAAGAGCGTCCTGCGCCAGGACCCGGACGTGATCATGGTCGGCGAAATGCGCGATTCGCTCAGCATGCAGGCGGCGATCACGGCGGCGGACACCGGCCATCTGGTGCTTTCCACCCTCCACACCACCAACTCGGCCACGTCCGTCGGGCGCATCCTCGATTTTTTCATCCCGGAAGAGCGCGACACCATGCGCCGCCAGCTTTCGACCACGCTGCGGGCCGTGATTTGCCAGCGCATGATCCCGACGCTCGACGGCAAGATGTCCCCGGCGCAGGAAATCATGATCAACACCCCGATGGTTCGCAAGATGATCGAGGAGAACCGGCTGGAGAAGCTGCCGGCGGCGATCGAGACGGGCCGCGACGACGGGATGCAGAACTTCAACCAGGCGCTGTTCGATCTGGTGCAGGCCGGCAAGATCAGCCGCGAGGAGGCGCTGGACAAGGCGACCAACGCGCAGGCGCTGGAAATGATGTTCCAGGGCATCTTCCTGAGCACCGGGAGCCGGATTCTGGGTTAGCCGCAGGACGGGTTCCGGATGAGCGTGGCTTGGTCGAAACGTCGACCCGCCGGTAGTCCGGGAACTCTGACGGCTCCCGGGTTCTTGAACCGACTCGTCACCGTGAGGGCGGCCCGACGTCCAGGCCGGTGAAAAGGTAAGCTGCTCCAGAATTGGGGGCGCTGTTATCGGCTTGATTGCCATTCACGCCAGTTGCGCTGCTGTCCTTTCCGGGCGCTCCGATCACGACGGTGTCACCGGCCACCGCCGCCGATCCACCAAAGCTTTCGCTGCCGTCGAAGAATGCGATGGGACTGTGTGGATTTGATGCCTTGAGGTAAAATGGTTTCCGTCATTCTCCGGCGGCGCGCAGGGTCGAATCGTAAAGGGCATTGGAAATCCAGAATCCGGCCTTTGAAATCAGGTCGTCCAGCACGGGTCTGAGGGACAAGACCAGCCGTTTGCGTTTGGCTTCCAGCAGGACACCGAGAAGGCCAACGACCCTCACGCCAAAGCTTGTGGCAACGGCCCGGCCGCGCCGCTCGTCCACCAGGAGCAGGTCGGCGCGTTGTTCCAAGGCCAGCGCAACGGCCTCGGCTTCGCCCAAGTCCAATTGGCCGGCCAGGGAGGAGACGAGGGAATGGTTGGCGACGGCGATGGTCCGAATCCACGCCAGCGAGGTTACTTCGGCACCCGGCACATTCGGGCCACCGCCGATGATTTCATTCCAAACGGCGGAAGGGATGAGCACGGTGCCGTAAAGTTGTTCGAGCAAGTGGAGTTGCCCGACGGCGGCGAGATTGATGATGGCGGACGTATCGCTGACGACGATCACAGGCGTCCCATGTCGCGCAGCGTTTGCACGTCGGCTTCCAGTTCAGCCACGTCGTAGTGGAGCGGGATATGGCGGCTGGCGAGCAGGTGTTGGAACGGAAGGCGAGCCATGCCAGCAAGTCGGGCGGCTTGGGCGAGCGTGAGGCGTTCCTTTTGGAAGAAGGTCACGGCCAGTTCCTGAAGCATCTCGGCTTCTGTCAACTGCGCCGCTTCGAACAGGTCGTCAGGGATGGTGAGGCTCATTTGCTCAGTACTTGAGCCGGAGTTTCAAGCGGCGGCGAAGGATTCGAAATCGGCCAGATCGCGGGCGAAATCGAGGCAGGCGGCAACGTCAGCCGCGGTGAGTTCGGGAAATTGCTGGATGATTTGATCGGCTGTCCGCTGGGCTGCGAGGTAGCCGAGAATCAAGGCGACCGGGATGCGGGTGCCCTTGATGCAGGGTTTGCCGCGCAGCACCTGAGGGTCGCTCTCAATGCGGTCGGGCCACTGTTTCATGTCGTGATGGTAGGCGCACACATGCGTGCTGGCAAGCCGCCGATTTCGTGGTTCGTTGGCTGAACCGGCCTTTCGGCGAGCCAATCTCCGGCGTGTTCCCCGCGGCCAGTAGCGGCGGACGGGGTATCCATTTAGCGTAGCTGCGACCGTGAGGTCGCGGGGCGGGCACATTGGGTGTCGGGCGCTGGAGTCGACTTTGTTCCCCTCTGAGCATCCGGTCCGCGACCTCACGGTCGCAGCTACGCTAAACATGTACCGGACAGGCGCCCGCCGCGCTACCTTGCCGCCGCAACCTCACAGCGAAGCTGGAGAGGCTGTTGCCGGGCATCTTCCTGAGCACCGGGAGCCGCATCCTGGGATGATTCCGTTTTCTTAATCAGCGCGCCCTCAGGAACCAACTTTTCTTATCACCCGCATTAAGCCAACCTAAACCTTTCCACTGACCCTATTCGGGACTTGCGTGGACAATTTCCGTGGAGTACACCACTCTGCCAGATGAAAAGGTAATCTAATCTGGTGAGATCGATGGATTCCTAAAAGTGATGACCAGTTCCGCCCGGTGCGCGCGCAACGCCGGAAAAAGGAATTGACCTTTTGACGGTCGTCACAACAATCCCGCTTCCGCTTGGAAGTAACGTGGCGGGTTCAAGCGCCCAGACAACGCACAGACTGCTGATTTATCGATGGCTGCCATTTTTCCGAAGTGGACCAATCGGCTTACGCTCATCCTGATCATCTCCGGAGTGCTGTCCGCCGTCGGCGTCGTCGGGGGCGTCTGGTACTACTTCACGCCGAAATACACGCGCGTGGGCTACAAGCCGGTGCAGCCGGTCAGCTTTCCTCATTCCACGCACGTGGATCAACTCGGGCTGGATTGCCGCTACTGCCACAGCCACGTCGAAAAATCGTGGTACTCGAACGTTCCCAGTTCCTCGACCTGCATGAACTGCCACAACCAGGTGCTCAAGGACGATCCGCGCCTGGCGCTGGTGCGCGAAAGCGCCGCGACGGGCAAGCCCGTGCCGTGGGTGCAGATTCACAAGCTGCCCGACTACGTTTATTTCAACCACTCCGTCCACGTCAACCGCGGCATCTCCTGCGTCCATTGCCACGGGAACATCGACAAAGCGGACGAAGTCGAGCACGCCAAAACGTTGAGCATGGCGTTCTGCCTCGAATGCCATCGTGACCCCGCCAAAAACTTGCGGCCGGCGGAGAAAATCACCGACCTGGCCTGGAACCCGCACGAGCACCTGCCGAAGGACTGGTTCGAGAAACGCGCCAAAGACATGAAGATTGAAGCTTCACAGAGCTGCTCGGCCTGCCACAGATGAAAACGATTCCCCCTCCCTGCCCCGAGCCTGAAAGCGGCCAAAAATACTGGCGCAGCCTCGATCAACTGGCCGACGCGCCGGAGTTTCGGCAGTGGCTCGAACGGGAGTTCTCCGACGGCGCCAGCGAGTTCACCGACCCCGTCAGCCGGCGCAGCTTCGTCAAGCTGATGTCCGCCTCGTTCGCCTTGGGGGGGGCGGCCTTCCTGGGAGCGGGTTGCCGAAGACCGGAAGAAAAGATTCTGCCGTTCGGCAAGGCGGCGGAGGGCTATATCCACGGTGTGCCGCAATACTTCGCCACGGCCATGCCGGCGCGCGGCACAGCCATCCCGCTGGTCGTCAAATCGAGCGACGGCCGTCCCACCAAGATCGAAGGCAACCCCGATCACCCCGACAGCAATGGCGCGACCGACACCTTCGCCCAGGCGTCGCTGCTCAGTCTGTATGATCCGGATCGTGCCCGGCGCTACGTCCAAGGCGGGATCACGATTTCCAGGGAGAAGGCGCTCGACGAGCTGAGCCGGCTCTCGAAACAAATTGCCGCCAACGGCGGCGCCAAGACCGCCTTCCTGCTCGAGCAAAGCAGTTCGCCCTCCCGGCGGCGCCTCGTCTCGATGCTCCAAGTGAAGTTTCGCGAGGCGAAGTGGGCGGTTTACGAGCCGGTCGATCTGCACGCCAACCGCCGGGTGACCGGCAGCGTGCCGAATTTCAAAGTCGACCAGGCCAAAACCATTCTCTCGCTCGACTGCGATTTCATCGGCGGTGAAGCCGATGCCCATCGTTTTATTCGCGGTTTCTCCGCCGGTCGCCGCATCCAAAAAGCGACCGACTCGATGAACCGGCTCTACGCGGTGGAGGGTCTCATGACCCTGACCGGCATGAACGCCGATCATCGCCTGCGGGTGGCCACGAGCCAGGTCGCCACGGTCGTCGCGCACCTGGCCGCGCGCGCGGCCCCACAAAACCAGCAGATTGCCGCGCTCGTCACGAAGCTGCCGCTGAGTTCCCTCATAGCTCCTTTCGACCCGGCCAACGCGGACGCTAAGAAAAAGGCCGAGGATCGCCAGAAGCACCTGGAAGGGTGGATCGCCGAGTGCGCTGCCGACCTGCTTGCCAACCCGGGCGTCTCGCTGGTCCTCGCCGGCTATCGCCAGCCCCAGGCCGTCCATGTCTTGGCCAATCTGCTCAACGCCGCGCTGGGCAACGTCGGCAAAACCGTTTTCTATTCGACAGTACCGGAGACGCCGACCAATTCCGACCTGCCCGCGCTGGCCGCATCACTGCGCGCCGGACAGATTGACACGCTCATCCTCCTTGGCGGCAACCCGGTTTACAACGCCCCGGCGGACCTCAAGTGGACCGAAGCGCAAGCCAAGGCGAAAGAAATCATTCGTCTGGGGGCCTACGAAGACGAGACCTTCGCCGCCACATCGCAAATCCCGTCACAAACCACGTTGCACCTGCCGCAGGCGCATTACCTCGAATCGTGGGGCGACGCCGTCACCAGTGACGGCACGACCGTGTCAATCCAGCCGCTCATCGCGCCGCTGTTCGACGGGTTGACCGAGTTGGAAGTGCTTGCCCGCCTGACTGGCCTGGAGACAACCAAACCTCACGACATCGTCCGCGACACCCTCCGCGGTTCTGCGTCCGGACCGAACTTCGAGGAAACGTGGAAGAAGTTTCTCCACGATGGTTTCATGCCCGGGGCCCAGCCGACCACGTCAGACCGGCCGCTGTCCGCGGGCGAAGTCACGCAAGCCTTCGCGCCGCTTGCTCCGGTCGCGCTGAGCAAGGAGAGCCTCGAACTGGTCTTCCATCGCGACCATCGCATGGACGACGGCCGCTGGAACAACAATGGCTGGCTCCAGGAATTTCCCGACCCGGTAACGAAGGCCACCTGGGACGGCCTCCTCCTCATCAGCCGCAAGACGGCCGCCGAGTTGGGCGTGAAGAACACGACCACCAGCAAGACCACCACGGACATCGTGAAGGTGACTGTGCAGGTCGGCGGCGAGACGAAGTCGATCACCGGCCCGATCTGGATCACGCCCGGCATGGCGGACAATTCCATCGGCCTGGCGCTCGGTTACGGGCGAAAAAAGACGCCACAGGGCGGCACGGGCCGCATTGGAAATAACGTGGGCCTCTACAATGCCTACGAGATTCGCACGTCGAGCACGATGGGTTTTGCCACCGGAGCGAAGCTGGAGAAGACCGGCGAGCGTTACGAACTGGCCGTGACGCAGGAGCACGGTTCGATGGAAGGCCGGCCGATCATCCGCGAGGCGAACAAGGCGCAATACGAGAAATTCCCGAAGTTCGCGAACAACTTCGATCTCGAATCGCATTCGGAGTTCATCCCGAAAGACGAAAAGACCGGCCGCCCCAAGGGTATTTACGAGCATCCCTACGAAGCCTTCGAAAAGCGAAAGAGCATGAACGGCGTGAGCCTCGAAGGCAAACACGTCAAGAGCGACATCCATCAGTGGGGCATGTCGGTGGACCTGAACCAATGCGTCGGCTGCGGCGCTTGCGTGCTCGCCTGCCAGGCCGAGAACAACGTGCCCATCGTCGGCAAGGACCAGGTCAAGCGCAACCGCGAGATGCACTGGCTGCGCATCGACCGTTACTTCAGCGGGGCGGGGGACACTTTCGAAGAGATGGTCGATGACCCGCAGGCGGTCCATCAGCCGATGATGTGCCAGCATTGCGAGAACGCGCCGTGCGAGTCGGTCTGCCCCGTCAACGCAACCGTGCACGACGACGAGGGCGTGAACATCATGGCCTACAACCGTTGCGTCGGCACGCGCTATTGCTCGAACAACTGCGCCTGGAAGGTCCGCCGCTTCAATTTCCTCGATTACAATCGCCGCTCGCTCGATCAGCTCGTCGGCACCCGCTACTCCAGCCCGATGGTCGGCCAAACCGAAGGCGAATGGACGCTCAAACGTTGGTGGAACAATCCCGACATCGGCACCCGCCCGCAGGACGAGTGGGACATTCTCAAGCTGGTGCGGAATCCCGATGTGACCGTCCGCATGCGAGGCGTGATGGAGAAATGCAACTTCTGCGTGCAACGCATCGAGCAGGGGAAAATCGCGCAGAAGGTGAAGGCCGGTCAGAGCGGGGACGTGCGCGTGCCCGACGGCGCGATCCGGCCCGCCTGCCAGCAGGTCTGCCCGGCCGAGGCGATTGTCTTCGGCAACCAACTCGATCCGAACAGCAAAGTTTCGCAGCTTCAGAAGTCCGAGCGCAACTACGAGGTGCTCGGGTTCCTCGAAACGCGCCCGCGCGTCACCTACCTGGCGCGCATCCGAAATCCAAATCCGAAGATGCCCGATTATCACGAGATTTCGTTGAACTTGAAGCCTTACGTTCAAAAGAACGGCAATCCATACGAAGCGCATGCCGGCGGCGCC
>CAZZAQ010000150.1:0-8554 GCA_964652165.1 uncultured Bifidobacterium sp. | reverse complement strand
CCGCAAGCAGCTCGAGGAGGCGGATTTGATCGTCATCAACAAGTGCGACCTGGTCGCGCCGCCGGCGCTCAAGGCGCTCCGCGAAACTCTCGGCAAGAGTTTTCCGCGGGCTGAAGTTCTCGAAGTTTCGGCGCGCCGTGGGGACGGGCTCGAGCCGTGGTTCGCCAAACTTGCCCGCGCGACGCAGCAGGCCCGCGCCGTCATGGAAGTCGATTACGCCATCTACGGCCAGGGGGAAGCTCTCCTCGGCTGGCTGAACGCGACCGCGCGCTTCGCCGCCGCCGCGCCGCTCGACGGCAACGTCTTGCTGACGTCCCTCGCGGGCGCCGTGCAAGAGCGGCTCGGCCGGCAAGGCGCCGAAATCGCCCACCTCAAGATGACGCTCGATCCCGACGACGGCCTGGGCGACCTGGCCGTTGTGAACCTGGTCCGCAACGATTTCGTCGCCGAGCTTTCCCAGGAACTGCACGGTCCGGCCCAGGCGGGTGAAATCCTCATCAACCTGCGCGCGGAAGCCGCGCCCGAGGCACTCCGCGACGCGGTCCGCGAGGCGGTCGCCGCTTGCGAGACGGCGCTCCCCGGCGGCACGATTCGACTCGACCACCTCGAGTGCTTCCGGCCCGGCCAGCCTCAGCCCACCCACCGCGTCGATTCGCCCTGACGCCATTCCTTACCATGAAGTTGAGGACGCGATGCTCTGTAGCCGCTGACGTGAGGAGGCGGAAACCGTGGACGCACGGTCCATCCGCCTCCTCACGTCGGCGGCTACGATCGTCGGCGAGAAATCCAGCCTGACGCCCACGTCGCATGGCCACGGGATTCATCCAGCAGTTGTTCGACTGGCCGGTCGCGCGGAGCATCCTTCCGCAGCCGGCGGACCGGATCGAGGTCGATGGCGAAGAGTTTCCGATCGACTACCAACGCAGTGATCGAGCGAAACATTACCGGCTTTTTGTCGACCGGCAAGGCCGGCCGCGAGTCACGATTCCGCGTCGCGGGTCGCGGCGTGAGGCCGAGCAATTCGCCCGGCGCCAAAGCCGCTGGCTGGCCGAACAGTTGCGCCGCTTCGCCGCCCGCGCCCGGATGGACACCATCTGGCGCGCAGGCACGGAGATTCTCTTTCGCGGGAGCGCCGTCCCGCTCGTCCTGGAGGCGGAGGCTGGCCGACCAGTGGTCCGGCTCGGGGCCACGGTGCAATTCGCGCTGGCGTCGGAGGCCGATGCCGCAGGCGACTTGCGGCCGGCCGTCGAGGGGTATCTGCGGGCCATGGCGGCATTGGAGCTGCCGGCGCGCGTCGCGGCGCTGGCCGCCCTGCACGGCATCGCCGTCCGGAAGGTGTCGATCCGAAACCAGCGCAGCCGGTGGGGTTCCTGCTCGCGGCGCGGCGCCATTTCGCTGAACTGGCGCCTGATTCAAGCGCCGCCGGAAGTCCTCGACTACGTGATTGTCCACGAACTGATGCACCTGCGGGAGATGAACCACTCTGCGCGATTCTGGGCGCTGGTCGAAGCAGCCTGCCCGGATTTCCGCGCCCGCGAACGCTGGCTCAAGGCGCACGGCCCAAATCTGCTTTGATGGTTCCTCGCCGTTTTCACTGGAAGCCAAATGCCGTCGCCCGATGCGAGAGGCGCCGAACGACTCCCTCTCCCCCGATGGGGGGAGAGGGCTGGGGTGCACTGCCATTGAATTAAGAGCAAACAACCTTAACGGCGGCGACATTCTTACTCTTACTCCTACTCTCACTCTTACTCGTAATCCCAATCGCTCCAGGCGTTTAGCGAGTATGAGTGAGAGTAGGAGTAAGAGTAAGGACTCGTATCGCCCGCTTACTTCAACGCCAGTAGGCTTGGACACAAAGCCGTCAGTCATTCCCCACCCCCCCCCTGTCGCGCTGGCTTGATCCATTTTGATTCGTCTTGATCCAGCTTGATTGGCCTTGATCGGATTTGACTTGGTTTGACTCGATATGACTGAGTGTGATTTGGTTTGATTTGGTTTGATTGAGTTTGATTCGTTGGCAGACGAAGCCAGTTCGCCGGCCCCTTCCAGCCCGTCCAGCTTCCACTCCAAATGAACAACCGCAATGGAACGCAAAGGACGCAAAAAGCGGACGTTCCGCCGTTAGCCTCTTTGCGATCTGTACGTTCCATTGCGGCCTCACGACCCGCGGAAAACGCGGAATACCCGGAGACACGAGCTTCACGGATTGACACGAATTCAATTCGTGAGAATTCGTGCAATTCGTGTCTCGCCTCATGCCGCCCGTTTCCGCAGGCAAACAAAAAAGCCCCACCGCACCGTAGGCCCAGGCCACCCCGGAGCGCCGAATTCCTGCTCGGCGCGAACAAAAAAGCCCCGCAGCGCCGGATACTCAGGCCCGGCTGGCGGTGGCAGCAAGTGTCACGCACGGGAGCGACAATACCGGACAGGGCGCAGGGGTGTTAGCGCCAAACGAGCGAAACGCGCCAAACGAGCGAAAATCTGACGGTCGCAAGCTTTTTACTGGTTCTTCGCTGTGTTCGGTGGAATGACCAAGCGCAGGGCTCCGTCAGCGTGCGCTTTGTGCTTATGAGCCTTTGAGGGCTGAAGGCCCGGCCTGTGACAGCCTGGGCTGAAGCGAGTCCGCGAGCAGAGGCCCAGGTCAGTCCCCATTCCCTTGCCCCCATTCCCCTGTCAGCACCGTGAGCCGTGCAGCCAAAGACACTCCCGGATTTGTCAGGGGAATGGGGACAAGGGAATCAAAGAATGGGAATCGCCAACTCTTTCCGTGAACCTGAAGATGCCTCTCTTGATTTCCAACGGCGCAGGCATTTCAGGTTCATGGCTTCTATGTGCGTCCGATCGTTGGAGGTCGAGGCTGCCCATGAATCGAATCGTAGTGCAGACGTCTTCGCCTGCCCCAGCGCCGAAGGCGCCTCACGGCCCGGCTGCGGCAGGGTAGGGGCAGGCGAGACGCCTGCCCTGCGTTGTCGCGCCGCAGCGCCAGCTCTCTGAAGCGCATCACCTCGTGGCACCGCTCCATGAACCGCAATTGGGGATTGGGGACGATCCGTTCCACCGGCCGATGCAGCGTTTCTCAGTCGGGATTTGACGTGGAGCTGCCGCCGCGACTTCTCGACAAAGCAATTTGGCAAGCCAAAACTCGCCCAGTGTCGGGCAAAGTTTTGTGTTGCGCGTTTTCGTCTTTCGGCCATGAATGGAGTAGGAATCCGAAAGCTCACTGGAGCGTGGAAACTCCCTCGACCTGACGCAAACAAAACACTGAAATGCGAACGCTTATCAAAACTCTTTGCTTGGGAATCGCAGCTGTTCTGTTCACGGATCGTGGAATTGCCGATGCACTCGTCCTAAAGACGGGCAACGTCGTCCATGGCGAGATTGTTCAAAAAGATGAGAAAGGCGTTCTGCTGCGGATGGATTACGGGACGTTTACGTACCCGAAAGCCCAAATCAAAGAGATTCACGAGGAGTCCAAAGAGACCAATTCAGGACCAGTGGTCGCTGTTGGCCCGACGGGCCGAATTCCGCGTTGGGGAGACGTGCTCTTGCACCTTACGAAGCAGCCGTGGGCTCGCGACATCAAGCAGATACCGGCCACGTTCATCGACACAGGAGTGTTAAAAAACATCCCATACATCTCATTTCGATGTGCATACACGTACGAGTTGAACGTTTATGGGGACCCTGATTCGCCGGCAGGGATCGAGATTGGCTTGTATCGTCAACAGATCATGACGGACTCGCACAAAACCAATTGCGTCGAGTTCATCGCCGGTGTTCTGAGGGCAGCAGAAGACAAGGAGGCGCTTCTTAAGCTGAATTTCACGAAAGACGCCGTCACGAAGAACGGCTTAACCATCGAGATCACTCCCCCCACGGATCAAGACGCATACGGGGGATGGTGGGTATCGGTGTACGATGAGGCGAGCCTGAATTCGGCTCGGGCATCGGATGCTGAGATCAGACAGATAACCGTTCCGAGAAACATCGCGAGCGCCCCGGTTTCGGTAACACAACCATCGCAGCAATGGTCGAAGGCGGACCTCAACGAATCACGCCCAGCGAGCACGACCTCATTCACCCCTGCTTTGAGCGCTCCCGCCGCCAGTCCTGCTTACCACCCAAGTTCATCGGGCACGGTTTACGTTCGCGGATACTATCGAAAGGACGGAACTTACGTCCGTTCTCACACACGCAGCGCCCCCCATCCAAGGTGATGCCGATTGTTCACCCCGCTTCGGCTCGACAGACTGCTGGCGAGTTTGGATTTCTATTTAGCCAGTCGGGGTCTAAGGGAGAGTGACCGCTCGGTAAAACCGTTGCCGCGAATTTGTCCAAGTTGTGTCGAGGAGGAGGTAAGGAGTGCTTGGCAGAAGCAGGTTGGTAAGCGGCGTCCACATCGCGGCGTTGGTTAAATTGGTTACGTATTCGATTCTGTACAAGTTGCCGGTAGTGCCATGAAGAAATACTGTTGGGTAAAGGCGCGCGGACAAAAGGCTCGTCCCAGGCGGAATGGTGCCGTTGTCGATCAACCGGACAATTCGATTGATGTTAGTCCCATTGACGGTTGTAAACCAGCCGCACACCACAATCTGGCCGTCGAACTGTGCGCGCAGCGCCGTTACCTGACCGTTGAGCCGAGGATTGAAGTTCGAGTCGACCGTGCCGTCCGCGTTGAGTCTGGCGAGGTAATTTTGCAACGCTCCGCTCACGTTGGCAAAGGGTCCGCCAAGGAGGGCTTTGCCATCAGCACTAGCGCTCACGACGTATGGACGATAATCAACCCCAAGTGGTGTGTAGAAACTCAAGTCTAAGCTACCGTCGCTATTGAGACGCGCCACGCGAATTCTGGAGTAGCCGTCAATGCTGGTAAATTCACCACAGATCAGAATCTTTCCATCCGATTGTTCAACCGCTGCCGTGACATCGCTTCCATTCATAAATGGCAACGAAAGGTTGTTATCAACTGCGCCATTTTCGTGAAGGCGAGCCAAGAAACTCCTGTTGGACCCGCCGATGGACGAAAAACTCCCGAAGACGAGTACTTTGCCGTTCGCCAATGTAGTCAACCCGTTCACGGCCCCGACGACACCAGCGGTGACTGAGAATGAGAGATCCAGAGTGCCGTTCGTGTTGATCCTGGCGAAATTGTTGCGATTGGTTCCGTTGATTTGGGTGAAGTTACCAGCAAGCAGAATCTTGCCATCCGACTGTGCGGCTGCCGCTTGCAAATAGCCGTTAATGCCAACCGCGGGGAACGTAAGGTCAACACTTCCGTCGGCCCTAAGGCGAGCCAAGTACGGCCTCGGGAGGCTGTTGTACGTCGAAAAATCTCCAGCGATAATCAACTTTTCATCGGCTTGCGGAAATATCCATTTGACCGATCCGTTAGGCCCCTCCATTGGATCAAACGTCGCATCCAATGTGCCGTCCGATTGCAACCGTGCCAAGCCTCGGCGCATACTCCCGTTATATTGAGAAAAGCCGCCAGCAATAACGATGCGGCCATCAGGGTAAGTGGCGATTACCGCTGGAGCGCCATTTACGCCAGAACCAGGGTTGAAGGTGATGTCGATGGACTGGGCGCCAACAGACTGCTCGACTGCGAACAAGCACAACGCGATTCCGAGCCACACTTTGGTGTGCATGGTGCTTTTGTGGCTCATGGCTGAAGTGGCCTAAGACGTATCAGTCCTCGGAACATTGGCCGAATTCTATTGCATCGTTGTAAGCCTGAACTTGCCAAACTCCTGTTGTCAACAGGTATTTTCAAGCCATGTCCACTCCGACCCTGGCAGCGCGAAGATGCGTCGCGCCGCGTCCGCCCTTCTGAAAGTCCAATTTCCGGCTAATACCGCCGCAATCGGAAGAACCGGTTGCCCGGCTCGATCGGCACGGTCACACAGTACTGATTGCCGGCGACGACGGGCGGTATCTTGACCGGCGTCCAGGTGATCGGGCGGTTCAGACTGCTGGTCTGTTCGAGCAGATACGGCACGCAGGTCGCCGGCCAGCAAATCACCAGGTTCGCGCCCTGGCGGCTGACCGTAATCAGCGGCGGCGGCTCGGTCACCGTGACGCTGAAGGCGCAGTTGTTGCTGTTCCCGCTGTCATCGGTAGCCGTGCAAACGATCAGCGTGCTGCCGATCGGGAAGAACGTGCCCGATGGCGGGTTGCAGACGACCGCGACGTTGGTGTCGCAAGCGTCGCTGAACACCGGTGTCTGGAAGCTGACCGTCGCCCCGCAGAAGCCCGTGGCGGCCAGTTGCTCGATGTCCGGCCGGCATTGGCAGGAGCGGACTTCGACAGAGACGTAGTCGATTGCCGTATCGTCCTGCACCATGATATCGAGATGGCCGTAGCGACGAATGGCGCCCACCAGGTCGATGGCAGGGCCGGTGCGGTTGGGCAGGGCGGCCAGGTTCAAGACGAACTCATTGGTGGCATTGGACCACGGCAGGCCGCCGTAAAGTCCGTTGTCGACGCCGCTCACGCGGCCCAGATAGCGCGTCCACTGCTCGGGCCGCAACGCGCCGCCCGGACCCGCGAAGCCCAGGATGATCGTGTCGTTCTGGGGCAATCCGCTCACCGTGCGCATGCGGATGCGCAGCGTGACATCCACGGCGAACATCGAGAGGTTGCTCACCGTATGGCCCAGCCACGCGTCGGTCAGCGCGTCGTCAAAGCCGCGCAAGTCGAGACCGGTGAGACGCGTTTGAAGGTTGACGCTCGGCGTGGCCGGCTCGGGACCGGCGAAGTTATCCAGGCCGCCCGCCAGGATGGTCGAGGGCGGATTCACGCACAGGGTCGGCCGCGTGGTATCGACGACGCGCACCGTGAACGAACAGGTGCTCACATTCGTCGCCGAGTCGGTCACCGAGCAGGTCACCGTCGTCATACCCGGCGGGAAGACACTGCCGCTTGGCGGCACGCAGACTGGCACGAGGCCCGGCGTGCAATCGTCGGTTACGCTTGGCGAGAACGTGGCCACGGCTCCGGCCGGGCTGGTGCATTCAACCACCATCGGGCCCGGGCACAGGATCGACGGCGCCATATCGATCACTGTGAGCATCGCAGGCGCGCTGGTCGCGCTGCCGCCCATGTTCCGGACCACCGCGAAATAGCTGCCCGCGTTCGCCACGGAAACGCCATTCAGCGTCAGCGTGGCGCCAGTTGCCCCGGGGATTTCCGTGCCGTTGCGATACCAACGGTTGGTCAAAGGCGCCGTGCCGCTGGCCGCGATCGTGAAGTTGACCGTGCTCGAGCACGCCACCGTCTGGCTCTGCGGATCCTGTGTGATGCTGGCCGGGATTGGCGGCAGGCCGCAAACTTCCAGGCCCCAACTGACGAGCGTCGCCGTGTCGAGCGGACTGACATCGGCGATGTAAAGCGTCCATTCGCCGTTCGGGTTGAGTCCGTTGAATGAACTCAGCAACTCGGTGCGCGCATCAGTATTGAGCACCATGGCCGGATCCGTCGCGCGACCGTCAGGCGCCCAACTGTTCGTGAGCGGCCCGGCCAACGCCATGCTGTGCGTGCCGAACAGCTCGAAGCGATAGTTGTGGATGTCGCCGTTGCCGGCCTGGTCATCCAACGTAACGTCCATGCCCGCGTCGCCATAGCCGAGCGGATCCCCCGCGCGACGACCGACGCGATTGAGCAGCACGGAGAACCCGGACTCGTGGGCGAGATAGGCGTAGAGGTCTCCGTTGTATCCGCCGGAAAGTCGCAGTTTGACGTTCAGATCGGTGATGATGCCGATTGGTGTGGCGAAGCCACGTGGGCGGGCCAAGCCGTTGGCGTTGTTGTCGGGCACCGCGACGTTTTCAATGTAATTGGCGCTGTCGAACAAGTTCACCGTGACCACGAAACTGCACGAACTGATGTTGCCGCTGTCGTCCGTAGCCGAACAGTTCACGGTCGTAGCGCCCATGTTGAAGAAGCTTCCAGACGGCGGGACGCATACGATCGAAATATTGGTGTCGCAATTATCGAGCGCCGTGGCGGCGAAGGTGGCGACCGCGCCTGCCGGGTTGGTCGTCTTCACGAGCACGTTCGACGGGCAGGTGATGACCGGCAGTACGCTTTCGTGAATGCGGACGGTGATGCCGCACGTGGCGATGTTGGTCGCCGGATCGCTGACGGTAAAGGTCACCGTGTGCACGCCGGCGCCGAGCACCGTGCCCGGCGCGGGACTCTGCGCGATGGCAATCATGCCGCAGAGATCGCTGGCCACGACCTGGCCGCGCAGATCAGGCAACGCAAGCTGACAGGCCAGACCGGCGTCGTAGTTCTGATTCGGACCGCAACCAGTGATCACCGGCGGCATGGTATCGACCACGTTGATCGTGAACGTGCAGTTGGTCGTGTTCCCCCACATATCACTGGCGGTGCAGGTCACGAGCGTGGAGCCGATTGAGAAGGTCGAGCCGGAACCCGGCAGGCAGCCCAGGCTCGGAGTCGGGTCGCAATCCGTCGCGCTGGCGCTGTAAGTGACGACGGCCCCCGCCGGGCCTGTGCATTCGGCGATGATGTTGGTCGAGCAGAGGATGGC
>CAZZAQ010000149.1:0-8573 GCA_964652165.1 uncultured Bifidobacterium sp. | reverse complement strand
CCCTCTCCTCCCTCCGAGGGAGGAGAGGGAGTCGGCCGGCGGCGGATGGAGGCAGTGTCAAGATGCGCCCGATTTGGCATCGGGAAATGACCGAGGTCAGCAGGGCGGTCTGCCAACCGCCTTGCCTTGGGGGACTCAGTTGGATTCTACTGGCGCGCCGTGGTGACGCCGCGAAAGCCAGCCCTCAGCTTCATTTTTTTCACGCTCGCGCTCGATATCCTGGGCATCGGCCTGATCGTCCCGATTTTGCCGAGGCTCGTGCAGCGCCTGGAGGGCGGCGACATCGCCGCCGCCTCGAGCACGTTCGGGCTGCTGGCGGCGCTCTACTCGCTCATGCAGTTCCTGTGCGCGCCGCTCCTGGGCAGGCTGTCCGATCGGTTTGGCCGCCGGCCCGTCATTCTCGCCTCGCTGCTGGGCTCTGGACTGGACTATTTCGTGCTGGCGTTCGCGCCGAACCTCGCCTGGTTTTTCATTGGCCGGATAATCGCCGGGGTGACGGGCGCCAATTACGCCGCCGCCGCCGCCTATATCGCGGACATAAGTCCGCCGGAGAAGCGGGCGGCGAATTTTGGATTGATCGGCGCGGCCTTCGGACTGGGGTTCATTGCCGGACCTGCGCTGGGCGGCGTGCTCGGCGACGTCGGGTTGCGCGTGCCGTTTCTCGTCGCGGGCGGGCTGACGTTGGTGAACTGGCTTTATGGCGTGTTTGTCCTTCCTGAGTCGCTGGCGCAGGAGAACCGTCGGGCGTTCAGTTGGGCACGCGCGAACCCGGTCGGCGCGCTGCTGGATTTCCGGTCGTGTTCGGACTTACGGGCACGTATTTCATCCTCGCCCTCGCTCACCAGACGCTGCCCGCGACCTGGGTGCTTTACACGCGGCATCGCTTCGACTGGACGGTCGGGCAAACCGGCTATTCGCTGGCGCTCGTGGGGCTGACGGCCGCGCTGGTGCAGGGCGGACTGACGCGGGTGTTGGTGCCACGGCTGGGCGAGCGGAAGGCGGCGACGCTTGGGCTGGCGATTATCGCGGTGTCATTTACCGGCTACGGACTGGCCACCGAAGGCTGGATGATGTACGCGCTCATTGTCCTCGGTTCCCTGGGCGGCATCACCGGCCCGGCGGTGCAGGGACTCATCTCCCGGAGCGTGGGCGCGAACGAGCAGGGCGGCGTTCAGGGCTCGCTCGCCGGTCTGGCTAGCGTGGCAGGCATCCTTGGGCCGCCGCTGGCGACGACGCTCTTCAGCCATTTCATCAGTGACGGTGCGACGGTGAAGCTGCCGGGCGCGGCCTTTTTCTCGAGCGCACTGCTGGTCATCCTCGCCCTAATGCTGGCCGTAAAATCGTTTCGCCGCCACGACGGCGGCCAGGCGTCCGCGGCGGTGGATGTCCAAGCCCCGAAGCCTTCCTCGTAAGAAAAGCAGATGAAACCACGGATGGACTCCTACTCCTACTCCTACTCCTACTCTTACTCTTAATCTTACTCTTACTCACATGCTCGGTCCGTCCAAGGGGTTAGCGAGTAAGAGTGAGAGTGAGAGTAAGGATCCACACCGCCCGTCTGATTCAACGCCAGCAGGGCGGCGCCCGTGTTTCGAGCGCGGCGTCATACGCCTTCAACAACTGCCCAACCGATTTCTCCCAGTTGAGCTGCGTGCGGATGCGTTCCTGGCCGAGCCGGCCCATCCGCTCGCGGCATTCGGGATCGTCCAGCAGCCGGGCGATGGATTCGGCGAGCCTGGCGGCGGAATTCTGCTCCACATAGAGCGCGGCCTCGCCCGCCGAGGCTCGCCCTTCCTTCAGATCGAACATGACCTGCGGTTTGGCAAACGCCATGTACTCGAGCACCTTGTTCATCGTGCAATGATCGTTGTACTCGTTGATCGGATCGCACGACACGCCGAGGTCCATCGTCCGCAGCGCGCTGAACAAAAACTCGTTCGTCACCCGTCCCGGCAAATCGACATACGCCTGCAACCCGAGCCGGTCGCGTTGCGCCTTCAAGCTCGCCCACTCCGGACCCGTGCCCATCAGGAGGAATTGCACGTCTTTGCGGCCCATCGATTGGAGCAGGTGCGCCGCGGCATCGATCAGGTAGTGGACGCCGTCGGCGTTGCCCATCACGCCGACGTAACCGGCGAGGAATCGACGGCCTTTTTTGAGCGCAGGATCCGGCGCGCCGTCCAGCGACGCGATCTTTGGCGCGGTGCGCACGACGAAGACCTTTTCCGCCGGCTTGCGGCCGCGGTCCGTCGCGATGCGCTTCACAGATTCATTAGTCGCCAGCACCACGTCCGCGACCGCGTAAGTCAGGCGTTCGGCGACGCGCACGGCCCAGTGCAACACGCCGCGCCGGCCAAATTTGGCTTCAAACATTTCCGGCCCCACGTCGTGCACGTCGTAGATGAATTTCGTGCCAAAGAAACATTTGAACGGCCAGGCGACGAGGAAGAGCAGGTCCGGCGGGTTACAGAGGTGAATCACCTTGAAGCGGTGCCGGCGGCGGATCTTCCACGCCAGGCGCGTCTGGCCCCAGAGCGCCGAGGCGTATTCGCGCAGGAAGCCGGCAAGCCCGCTCGCTTCCTCGCTAATCCAGTGGCGGTAAATATGGATGCCTTCGAGCACCTCCTCCGGCTCGGTGTAACCGCGCATCCGTGGACAAATCACGGCGACCTCGTAGCCCGCGTCCCGCAACGCGCACGCCTCCTGCCACACCCGCCGGTCGAGTGGCACGGGCAGGTTTTCGACGAGAATGAGGATGGCGGGCTTAATGGCCATTCCCTCACCACTTTCTCCCCCGGTCCTCCGGCACGATGCGGCGCAAGCAGTAGATGTCGGTCTTCGCCAACTCATCGCGGTGCTCGTGCAGCGTGCGCCATGGATCCCATTGGGCGCTGAGAAGTTTGCCGGTGATGCCGTCGCTCTGCGCGCTGGCGAGATAGACCGCGAGCGCCGCGCCGAGGTCGGGAGAGGTCGCGCCCTTCTCCTTCCATTGTTGGTTTTTCTCGAAAAACACCGCGCCGACCTTTTCCGGACCGGCGGCCAGAACTTCATCGACCAGCCGGGTAGCGAGCGCGCCGGGGGCGATGGCGTTCACGTCCACGTGGTGCGGCTTGAGTTCCTCGGCGAGCGTCTCCATCAGGCGCACGACGGCGGCCTTCGAGGCGGCGTAGGAGCTGATGTTGGGGAGCGGATTGGTCGCGCCGCCGCCGCTGAGCACGATGATCTTGCCGCGACCCGCCTGCTTAAAGTGAGGAATGGCCGCGCGACACGGGAGCAGCACTCCGTACAAGTTGATGTCGATCGCCCGGCGCCACTCGGCCAGGTCCACGCTTTCGGTCGGCCCCATCGGGCCGTAAACGCCGGCGTTGAGCACGAGGGCCTGGAGCGAGCCGAGTTCGCGCAGGGCGAAGGCGATAAACTCGTTCACTTGTGTTTCGTTCGAGACGTCGCAGGGCTTGGCGACAACCTCGTGCGCGGGGAACTTCGTCGCGAGTTCGCCGCGGGTCGCCGCGAGTTCCTTTTCGTTGCGCGCGCAGAGAGCGACGTTGGCGCCTTCCCGAAGGAAATGCTCGGCGATGACTTTGCCCAGGCCCTGGCTGCCGCCGGTGATGAGGGCGTTGATGCATTTAAGTTTCATCAGCGGGAGAATTAAGACACGAATTTCACGAATTATCACGAATTACGGCAGTGGGTCAGTTTGGTGGGGCGAGGCTCCTGATGAGCTGGCTCGCGAGGACGCTCGCCCCACCTAGACCAAAATGACCCACTGTCCGAATTCCACGAATGGTTCTCCAAGTTCGTGCAGATTCGTGCGATGCGAGTCTTCAAGCGCGGCCGACCCAGAGGTGTTCCATCCCTGGCAGGCCGCCCAGTTCCCGTTCGAGGAAGCGGTTGGCGTCCACGATGACGGCGGGCTGGCGCATCGTGCGCGCCAGTTCGGTCCACGGCGCTTCGCGGAATTCCGGCCACTCGGTGCAAACGACGGCGGCGTCCGCGCCCGTGACCGCCTCCGCGAGGCTCGTCGCCAACGTGAGGCCTGAAAGATCGGCGGGCAGCGACTTGATTGCCGGGTCGAAAGCCCGCACGCGCGCTCCGGCCGAACCGAGCTGAAGGCAAAGCTCCACGGCGGCGCTGCGGCGGAGCGTGTCGGTGTTTGGAGTGTAGACCATGCCGAGCACGGAGATGGTCTTCCCAGAGAGATCGCCGAGGCGGGACTGAAGCTTGCGGAACGCCCAGCCGCCATGGAGGTCGTTGCCGTGCTTGATGGCCGGGATGAGTTGCAACGCCTCGTGATGCGATTGGCCGAGCTGGGTTAGGGTCACGACATCGCGGGCCAGCGTGCCGCCGGCGAACGGGCCGCCCGCGGCCAGGTACGCCTTCGGCCCGATGCGCGGCTCGCTCTTGAGACCGGCGGTGACTTCCTTGGCGTCCGCGCCGACGTGTTCGCAGAGCCGCGCGATCTCGTTGATGAACGTGATGCTCACGGCCAGGAAAGAATTGAGCGCGTGTTTCACCATCTCGGCGGACTCGGTCCGCATGAACATTACCTGTGGCGTGAACGGCTTGAAAAGTTGTTCGAGCAGCGGCTTTTTCGCGTCGGTGCGCACGCCGACGACGACGCGCTGGGCATTTTCGAAGGCATCGAGCGCCCGGCCCAGCCGCAGATTCTCCGGCGAGCAGGCGAAGTGGAACCGGGGAAATTCCGCCTCCAGCGCGCGGCACGTGCCGACGGGAAGCTGCGAGGAAACCAGCACCAACGCGCCCGAGGGCAGATGCGGCAGGCAACGCCTCAACCGGGACAGAACGAACGCAGCGTCCGATTCGTCGTGGTCGTTCACAGGCGTGTCGTAAGTCAGCCACAGCACCTGCGCATCCGCGCAGGCGTCGCGCGGGTCGGTCGTGAAGCGGAGTCGCTTCGCGGAGAGGCCGGCGCTCAGGAGTTCGTTCAAACCAGGCTCGGAAATCGGCGCTTTACCCTGCTGGAGGTTGGCCACGGTCGCGCCGTCGAAGTCCACGCCCGCCACCTGAAAATGCCGCGCGCAGCATGCCGCCGTGACGCAGCCGAGGTGCCACAACCCGGCAACCGCGATGCGCGGCGGAGCGCTGGTGGAAATGCTCATGCGGATCGAGAACCAGCGTTTGCCGCGGGGGGTCTCATCGGCGTTGGAACAGCCATCGGTTCTCTTGCAGCCAGCGGAGCGTGCGGAGGATGGATTGTTCTATCGTCAGTTGCGGCTTCCAGCCCGTGGCGCGGATTTTTTTGGTGTCGAGGAAGATGAACGGGTTGTCGCCCACCCAGCCGCGGTCGCCGCCGGCGTATTCGACCCGCGGCTTGAGGCCCAATGCGCCGCAGATGAAGCGAATGGAATCGTTGACCTGCACGTACTCATCCGTGCCGAGATTGAAGACTTCGACGCGGTGCCTGGCTTTTCTTGCCAGTCCGGCGTTCATCACGTGGAGCATCGCAGCCAGGCAATCCTGCACGTAGAGGTAACTCTTTCGTTGGGTGCCGTCGCCGAGCACTTTTAGATGGTCCGGATGCTCCAGGAGTTGCTTGTAAAAGTCGAGCACGTGCCCGTGAGTGTAGCGCTCGCCGAGAATCGAGACGAACCGGAAAACATAGCCTTCGAAGCCGAATCCTTCGCAGTAGGAATGGATTAAGCCCTCGCCGGCAAGCTTGCTGGCGGCATAGAGCGAGGTCTGGATCGGAAATGGCGCGTCCTCCGGGGTCGGGATGACGGTCGCCTCGCCGTAAACGGAGCCGGTCGAGGCGAAGGCGATGGTTTTGATGCCGTTGGCGCGCATCGCTTCGAGCACGTTAAACGTGGCGATGGTGTTTTGCTCCAAATCCTTTCTGGGGTGTTGAAGGCCGAAGCGCACGTCGGCGTTGGCCGCGAGATGGAACACGAAATCGCTTTGAGGACGTTGAAGGTGGCGAGGGTGTTCTGCTCGAGGTCCTTCCTCGGGTGCTGTAGTCCGAAGCGCACGTCGGCGTTGGCGGCCAGATGGAAGACCGTGTCGCAGCCCCGCATCGCGGCGGTGAGGCCGTCCAGCTCGAGGCTGTCACCGCGGACGAGCCTGAAGTTGGGGTGCTTCTGCGCGCCCGCGACAAATTCCGGCCGGCCGGTGGAGAAGTTGTCCCAGCCGACGACCCGTTTGCCCTGAGCCAGAAGAAGGTCGGCGAGGCTGCTGCCGATGAAGCCGGCGGCGCCGGTCACGAATATGTTGTCCATCTGCGTGTGTGCGGTTTCGAACGTAAACCGCGCGGAGGTCAGCCGGACCGGCGCGCGCTCAGGAAGCGCTCAATAGCATCGATGCGCTCGGAAGTAAACTTCTCGAATGAGAACCGCTGCGCGCGGGCCAGGCCGCCCTCGCGGAGCCGGGCGCGCAAGGCTGCATCCTCCGCCATGCGCTTCAGCGCCTCGGCAACTTGTGCCGCCTGGTTGAAGTCCACGATCACGGCCTGCCCTTCGGTGACCTCGTGCATGATGGGAATGTCGTTGACGATGACAGGCGTGCCGCAGGCCATCGACTCAATGACCGTTCGGCCGAAGGTTTCCTCCCGGCTGGGCAGGCAGTGGGCCAGCGCATGTCGGTAAAGCGGGGCGAGCAGTTCGTCCCCGACCCAGCCGAGGAACTTCACGTCCTCGGCGATGCCGGCGGCGCGGGCCTGGTCCTGGCTGGCGACGAGGCGGCCTTCCCAGTCCGCGCCGACCATGACGAGCGGATGGCGGCGGCGCGTTTCGGCATCGAGCAGCGCGTAACCGGCGAGGAGACGGTCGGCCTGCTTGTAGGGATAGAAGTTGGACAGCCAGAGAAAATAGCCCGGCCCCACGCCGATGCTGTTTTTCAGCCGCCCGGCTTCGCCTTGCGCAACCGCGGTGTTGAATTGCTCATGTTGCAACCCTTCGTAAGCCTGAAGAAGACGGCCTTTGAATTGTGGAAAGACACTGAGGATTTGCGCTGCGGCAAAGCGCGAATTGGTGATCACCAGGTCGGCCTTCGGCCAACTGTGGCGCATCATCCACCGCCGGTAGAAATTGCGGGCGGCACCCAGGTTGTTGCTCGCGTCCAGGTGTTGCAGCGAGAAGACGTGCATGACCGTGGGAAGGCATTTTCGCACCGGGACGAAGCCGGTGGAAATCATCACGTCGGCGCCGCGGGCCCGGGCGACGGCCGGCACCTGAAAATGATCCGCCAGGAGACGGCGCTTCAGCCGGTCGTTGGCGGGGAAGTCGCGCACGACCTCGACGCGCGGGTCGTTGACGCGCCAGTCCTGGTTGGGACCGGCGAAAATGACCCAGCGCAGGTCCGGGTAGAGCTTGAGCGAGTGGGAAACGAATTCGTGATAGGCCGTGGTGAGGCCGGTCTTGCGTTGTGGATTCTCGCACAACACCGACAGCGCAATCTTGATGGGCGGCGCAGGGGTCCTCACGTCGTCGTTTCCATTTCGTTGATGTCCCAGAATCAAGTGGTGCGAGGCAAGCGGCAAGCCAATACCGGGGGAATGGGCCGAACACGGTCTTGCAGTCGCTAACTCAAACCGCGACTGTTTCGCCCGATATCTGTTCCCGTGAAGCTGCTGGCCTTTGCCCGGAAACCGCCTCCGCACCACGGGCAGGGCCACGCCCCGGCTCCGGGCACACGGCAGCCGGCTTGAGCTCTACCCGTCATGGTGCTGGGCCCGGATGGAGCGCTCTTGGCGCCCTCAGCTCCAGGCGCAGCGGGGGCTTCTCCGGCGTGCAGGTTGAACGCGCCACGCTCGTTTCCAGACTAATTCACTGAAATGATCACAGCGCCCGTTCCGCCCTTTCCACACCCTGGCGCTGCCCGTCCAATGCCCAAGTCCACCCTGAACATCGAATTCCACTGCCACACCGTCGCGTCGATGGACGGCGTCATCCCGTTCGACGCGCTCCTGGACACCGCGGCCAAAATCTCCCTCGACGCCGTCGCGATCACGGACCATGACACCCTCGAAGGCGCGTTGGAGCTTCAGCGCCGGGCGCGCGCGCGCCGCGCGCCCCTCGAGGTCATCATCGGCGAGGAGAAGACCCTCGACGACGGCACGCACTTCATCGGCCTGTTTCTCAAGCAGGCGATTCAGTCCGGTGAACTCGCCGGCGCCATCCGCGAGATCGAAGATCAAGGCGGGCTTTGTCTCATTCCTCATCCCTTCCGCCGCAAGGACGGATTGTTTCGCGACGGGCTCGATCGCCTCGAGCTGTTCGCCGGCCGGGTCGCGGGCTTCGAACTTTTCAGCGCCAAGAGTTCTCCTGAAGAAAACCGACGGGCCGCCGAACTGCTCACCCAAACGCACCTCGCCCCTTTCGGCGGCAGCGATGCGCACTACGAGTGCGACCTGGGCGAATGTGTGAACGAAATCGCCAACGCCGGCGACCTGCGCGCCAGCGTGCAGGCGATGTTCGAGCGGCGCGCCCCCTTCCGCATCCTGGGCAAGCCGCAGGGCGACGGCGACGGCGAGCGCACGTACGCGCCGCTCTACTATCGGGTCAAGAGGTTCGCCCGACTGCCGAAATTTCTGGTGCCTGCGGCCCGCCAATGCTACCGCC
>CAZZAQ010000148.1:0-8582 GCA_964652165.1 uncultured Bifidobacterium sp. | reverse complement strand
GGTGAACCAGAAGAAAGCCGAGGCTGACCTGGCTTACGACCTCCAGAAGTACAAGACCGGCCAACTTGTGAAGGCCGAGGAGGTTCAGGTCAACATCATCGAGAAACAGAAGCAGATCGAGTTGCAGGAGCAGGAAATCAAACGGCGCCAAAAAGAACTCGAAGCCACCATCCAGAAACCCGCCGACGCCGAGCGTTACAAATTCGAAACCCTCGCCAACGCGACCAGGTTCCAGCTTGAGACCGAGGCCGCCGGCGCCGCTTCCGCCGCGAAAGCAAAGGGTTTCGCCGCCGCCGACGTCGTCAAGGCCACTGGCGTGGCCGAGGCCGAAGCCAACAAGGCCCGAGGTCTGGCCGAAGCCGCGGTCATCGAGGCCCAAGGCACGGCGCAAGCCTCGGCGATGAAGCAGAAGGCCGAGAGCTTCAAGCAATACAACGAAGCCGCCGTCATCGAAATGATCGTGCGCGTGCTGCCCGAAGTGGCCGGCCGAATCAGCGAGCCGTTGAGCAAGACGGAGAAGATAGTGATCATCAACAGTGGCAACGGCGTCGGCGGAGGCGCCAGCAAGATCACCGGCGACATCACACAGATCATCAGCCAGCTCCCGCCCGTCCTGGAAAGTCTGACCGGCGTGAAGTTCGAGAAACTGCTCGAACAGGTGCCGGCGTTGCGCAAGGCGATGGGGAAGGAGGAGACGAAGGCTGGATGAAACCGCCGAGCTAGACTATACTGTGGCTCCATGACTGCCATTCGTCAGACTGCCGTTGTGAAAGCCGATGGAGCCGTTGAAGTCCGCAGTCCTGAGTTGCGGCCTGGCGAAACGGTCGAAGTCATCGTCCTCTCAGAGGCTCCCAAACAAGCCGCAGGCGACCCTTACGAGTGGCTCAAAGTGGCTCAAGAGATGAAGCTGGATGGTCCCCCGGACTGGTCCGAAAAGTTTGAGGACTACCTGGAGGGAGGCAAGAGTGCCCCTGGACGATGAAATCTTCCTCGATGCGGCTTACGTCATCGCACTGGCAAACCCGGCGGATGAGCATCACGGACTGGCTGCGACACTCGCGGCGTCCGTCAAATTGGAGAACGTTCACATGGTGACCACCCGGGCCGTCTTGCTGGAAGTCGGCAGTTCCCTGGCAAGGCTCCGATTTCGCGCCGCGGCAGTAAGGCTGCTTAACATCATGGAATCGTCTCCCTCGCTCCTCGTCATGCCCCTCGGTGAAGATCTGGCACGGCGGGGATTGGAATTGTTCTGCCGCCGCGCGGACAAAGAGTGGAGCTGGGTGGACTGTATTTCATTTCTCGTCATGGAACAACGGCGGCTGAGGCAAGCGCTGACGACGGACGAGCACTTCGAACAAGCGGGCTTCGTCGCGTTGCTCCGCAACTAGCCAATCGTCATGCGCCTCTTCGAAGCCATCCTCGACGCGAATCAACGGGCCATTGCCGGCGATGAAAAGGCCGGCCTGCGGCCCAGCGAGTACGCCGACTCCCTGCCGGTCATCGCGCTCACCTGCATCGACCCGCGGTTGAACCCGCTGATCCCCGAGGTGCTGGGCATTCCGGAGGAGCAGTTCATCTGGCTGCGCAACGCGGGCAACATCATCACCGGCCCGCTCAGCAGCACGATGCGTTCGCTGGCGTTGGCCTGCGCGGTGAAGGGCGGACGCGAAATCGTCATCCTCGGCCACACCGATTGCCGGGTGGGACAGACTTCCATGATGCAATTGACCGAGCGGCTTCGCGCGCTGGGCGTGGACCGGGCGCGCCTTCCCGAAAACCTCACTGAGTATTTCGGAGTGTTCGGCAGCGAGCGGCAGAACGTGCTTCAGGCCGTCGAACACGTTCGCGCCAGCCCGCTCATCGGGCCAAAAGTGCCTGTGCACGGCTTGTTGGTGGACATCCGCAGCGGCCGGCTCGAGTGGCTCGTGAACGGCTATGACACGTTCGGCAAGCCGTCCGCGGAATTCGCCGGCCCGCCGCTCAAGGGCATGGACGATTGGATGAAGCTCGTGCCGTTCCACATCGGTGAAATGAAGATTCCGGAAGCCAAAATCGGAGAATACGCCGCGAAGGTCGAGCAGGCGGCCGACACGGTCGGGCACGCGGCGGAACAGATAGGCAATTTTGCCTCGAAGGTCGCCGAGTCGCCTCTCAAGCACACCAAGGCCGGCCAGTGGGCGGCAAAGATCGGCGACATGGCGGCACAGATTGGCGGCGCGGCGACGCACGTCGAGGAATGGGTCGAGAAGCATCAGCGACCCGCGCAGAAGCCCGTGCCCCCGCCGCCGCCGGCCCCCAGCCCGCTAAAGATGAAACCGCCACCTCCGACTCCCAGAGAGGCCGGTCGGGGGCCGATTCCCGTCCCGCCCCCGATTATCCGGCAGCACCAGCCCCGTCGCCGCGGGGACGAATAAGTGGGCTTACAGGAGGGGCTTCACATCGCCTTCACGTGCGTCGCCAGATTCTTGCGTGTCTCCTCGCGGTTTACGGCGTCGTAGAACTCCACCGGGTTGTAGTCGTCCGTCAGCACCCTGCCGTGATCGGGATGCGGCTCGCGCAGGCGTGTGTAGGCCTCGCGAACTTGTTCCAGGGGCAGCGGATGCACCCGGCTGAAGTCGGGCTGGCGGACGAACTTGAGCTCGGGCTTCAGTGACGCGACATAGAGCGTGTTGCCGTAACGGCCCGAATGGATGAGCACACTGGGAAAGACGCTCTGGAGAGTCTTGAACAGGGACGCGGCGAAGAAATCGTGCTCGCCTTCGAGAACAGCAAACGTGTTGATGACGAGAACGCCCCCCGGCCGGAGCACGCGGCGCATCGAAGCGAACGCCTCGCGGGTCATCAGGTGCGAAGGGCTCGAATCGCCCAGAAAGGCATCGAGGATGACGGCATCGTATTGCTTTTTGGTTTGGTTGAGAAAATAGCGGCCGTCGGTGAGGGCGAGGTTGAGCTTTTCCGGTTGCAAGCCGAAGAAGTCGCGCGCCAGCGGGACGACGGCGGGGTTGATCTCGGCAACGTCCACGCGGGCGCCTTCGCGGGCGAACTCCATCGGCACGATCCCGACGCCCATGCCGATGCAGAGCACGTCCTCGATGTTCGTGGTATAGACTTTCGCCAGCCCGTGCAGCATGAAAGTGAACATCGAAACACTTTTCTGCTCGTTGGTGTCGTACGTGTTCTGGATGAGGTAATCATTGAGGTAATATCGCTGGTGGCTGTTCGTGACGTGGAGCACCTGGAGGAGGCCGAAATTGGAGTTGGCGCGAAAGATCTCGGTCGATTGCCTCCCGGCCCAGCGGTCGCTTGCCACGCCCAGGTAACCGATGCCGCCGCCAGCAAGGATGAGAAGGACCGTCGTCGCCCCGTGCCCCTTGGCGCCACGAACGCCAAAGAAGTAAGCCGCCGCCAGCAGCATCAGCGTCAGGGCGGTGAGGTACATGGTCATGGAATTAGGCAGCAGCGGAATGAGCACGTAGCCAATCAGAACCGTGCCCGCGAAGCTGCCGAGCGTGCTCAGCGCCGTGAGCCGGCCGACGTTGCCGCCGACGTTCTGGACGGACGACGTGAGCACTCGCACCAGGAACGGCCCGACCATCGCCAGCAGACAGAGGGGCACGAAAAAGAGGAACGTCGAGGCCAGCAGCGAGCCGGCCGCCAGATCGAACTTGAGGCAGCCGTAAGCGACCGGTTTGCGGACGGCGACGGTCACTGCGAGATAAAGCCCGGCGGTGAGGATGCCGGCGTACAGCCGGCCCAGATTGAGCGAGCGATCCACCAGCCTGCCGCCCGCGTAATAGCCGCAAGCCAGTGCGACGAGCGTCACCGCGATCTGCGCCGTCCAGACGAAGTGCGACATGCCGAGGTAGGGCGAAAGCATCTTCGCGCCGAGGATCTCGACGATCATCACCGCGGCGCCCGTGATGGCGGCCGTGCAGTAGAGGTAGCAGCGCAGACCGGCGCCCAATCCTGGCGCGGCCTGGGCAGTGGTGGGTCTGTTTTTCACGCGCACGTTCTAAGGGCTGAGGGCGGCGGGGGCAAACGCAGAATTCCCATTTGCCCGAAACCCCGTTGCTGTTGAACCGTTGAATCGTTGAACCGTTGAAGCGGGCGAAGGGTTGCCTTACAACCACGATTCAACGGTTCAACGGTCCACCGATGCACTGGCGCTGCATTGCAACCCGCATTCAGGTTTCACGGGCTGTCGGCGCCAGGCGCAAGCTCGTCGGGTCAACTACGGGCATGCCACCCTCTTGACCGCTCCCGCTGCTCTGCCAACCTCGCGGCGTCAAGCTTGACGCTTGGCCCGGAGTTTCACGAAGAAAGGAAACCTGTGGCAAAGACAACATCGAAACGCAAAGAAACTTTCGAGCTGGTCGAACCGGTCGCTGGCACTGTCCATTTGGTGGGGGATTTCACCGGCTGGCAACGACGGCCCATCGAACTCGAGCGCCAGAAGGACGGCATCTGGCGCGCCACCGTTCCGTTGGAACCCGGTGCTCACGAATACCGCTTCCTGGTCGACGGCCAATGGCGCGACGACAGCCGATGCCCGACTCGCAAGGCCAACCCGTTTGGCGGCGAGAACTGCGTCCGCGAAGTTTCACCTTAGGGGTCGAAGCTTAACCCAACCCGGCTGGCTCCAACCCGAAGAGGTCACTCCCATGACTTGCGTTCCCGCTCATGGTGCGGCGTGGCGTTTGCCCGGCGAGTCGTCTCCTGCCTCATCACGCGCTTTCCGAGTTCCATCAAGCAGTCTCGGTGCGCGCCAGCGTAAGCTATAAGTATTTATAGATTAGATTCTTTCGATGTTTTCTGGCTGAGATTTGCCATCCCTGCATCCTGAAGCAGAGCCAGGCCTCTCCCGACCCAAACCTCACCCAAACCCGAACGCATGATCCCAGTACGTAGTTTCCCCGTGTCGCCGCATCGTACTCCCAACGATTCCCAATTCCGAGGGAGTGGCGATTGTTGGAAAGCCCCACTGACGGCAAACTGCTCGGTCGCCCGGACCTGGGTCCGGGATGGATGACAGAGAAGTTCTGAAGGACAGGAACGAGCCAGTAGGGCTGTTTAACGAATGTTCTTATGAGCAAAGTCATTGTTCTCTTGATGTTGAGCGCAGTCAGCGCGTCGGCCGGTTATTCCAAGCTGGAGGCGCTGAGCCTGATCGAATCCGGCAACAACGACGCCGCTGTCGGTTCCCTGGGCGAGGTCAGCCGTTACCAGATCAGGCCGTACATCTGGCGCGAATACTCCGCCTCACGCTCCTGGCGGGACTCGCGCGTCTCCGCCCAGGTCGCCGAGAACCACCTCAAGAGCCTTGAGGAGACTTTTGTTAAACGCGCCGGCCGCGCCCCGACCGACTTCGACAGTTACGTGCTCTGGAACGCCGGCGCCGCCTACTACGCCAAGGTGGGCTTCTCGCCCGCCCGCGTCCATCCGGTCATCCGGGAGCGCGCCCAACGCTACGTCAACCTCCGCACGGTGAACCTGGCGCAAGGCCCGACTGCCAAGCCCGCCCCAGTAGCGTCCACGCAACAGGCAGGGTGGGGCGAGCGTCCTCGCGAGCCGTTGCCGAATGCGAAGCCCGCCCCAGTGCCGGTCGCTCAATCCCCGCAGCCCGCGCCTGCGCCCCAAGCGCCATCGGCTCCGGCCTGGACGCTTGCCCAGGCGATCTCCGCTCCCGTCCCGGCCGCGAACGCCTACGCCCTCGCTCCAATCATGTCCGGTGTGCCGACGATCTCCGTCCTGACGCGCTCCGTCGTGGGCGACCGCAATTAGTTCGAGTTTCTTCGTGCCACCTCCGGCCGCCCCGCTAGAGTGGCGGCACTTCGTATGACAGTGATTGGTCTGACCGGCGGCATCGGCATGGGCAAAAGCACCGCCGGCAAACTGCTTCAACAGTGGCTCGTCCCGATCGTGGACACCGACACGCTCGCCCGCCAGGTCGTTGAGCCGGGCCAGCCGGCGTTGCGCGAAATCGAGGCCGCCTTTGGCGCCGGCGTGATCGGCCCTGGCGGCCGCCTCCAGCGCGAAGAACTCGCCCAGCTCGTCTTTGCCGACGACTCCCGTCGCAAGGCGCTCGAAGCCATCGTCCACCCCCGCATTCGCGAACTGTGGCAATCCCACGTCGCCCTCTGGAAGACCGAGCAACGATCCCGCTGCGTCGTGATTATCCCGCTGCTCTACGAAATAGGCGCCGCGGCCCAATTCGACAGCATCCTCTGCGTCGCTTGCTCCGCCGCTGCGCAATGGCAGCGCCTCATCGCCCGCGGCTGGACCCAGGAGCAAATTCACCAACGCCTGGGCACCCAATGGCCCATCCAGAAGAAGATGGACCTGGCCAACTACGTGGTCTGGACCGAAGCGGGCCTCGACACGCACGCCGCGCAATTGGAGCGGATCGTCAGCACGTGAGCCGGAGCGGGAAAGCTCTGACGCGCCCGCGAACGACCCGCAGGGCTATTGACAAAGTCGTAGCGCAGGCTGCCCAGCCTGCCGTATCGCGGGTTGCCAACCCGCGAACGTGCGAGCAGAACGAGGCGCGGAATGGCGTAGCGGCCGCCCGCCGACTGGCAGTCGGCGAAACAGCAGACAGGCTGTCTGCGCTACGAACCGAGCGCGGGTGCGCCGGAGTAGCACACGCTGCTTGCGCTGCTCGACAGCCCTTGGAAGCCGCGGCGAATTGCCCGACGTTGTCAATCGCCCTGGAACGATCCGCAGGGCACAGGGCCGGCCGTTGACACTCCCGGCCCGAACCCGTAGCGTGAACTCGATGAACATCCTCGGCGATTCATTGCTCGAACTCATCCGACGCACTTCGGCCGAAATCCCGGACGACGTGCAGGCCGCCATCCTTGCCTCCCTCGAACGGGAGAAGAAAGGGACCATCGCCGAAAGCGCGATGAAGATTATCGAGCGCAACGTCGCGCTGGCCAAACAGAAGTCCCAGCCCATCTGCCAGGACACCGGCAGCATCCTCTTCTACGTCGATTGCCCGGTGGCTTACGACCAGATCACGTTCGAGGAGACAGCGAAGAACGCCGTGAAGCTGGCGACCAAGAAAGGCTTCCTCCGACAGAACTCCGTCGATTCCCTCACCGGCGTCAACGACGGCACGAACATCGGTCCCGGCTCGCCGACGATTCACTTCCACCAGCATCGCTCGCCGGAGATCAGCGTGCGTCTCGTCCTCAAGGGCGGCGGTTGCGAGAACGTCGGAGCGCAATACTCGCTCCCCAGCGAGAAGCTTCACGCCAACCGCGATCTCGACGGGTGTCGCAAAGCCATCCTCGACGCGGTGTTGCAGGCCCAGGGCAAGGGCTGCGGGCCGGGCATCCTCGGCGTGTGCATCGGCGGGGACCGGGCCACGGGCTACGAGTTTTCCAAGAGGCAATTCCTCCGCCTGCTGGACGACCGCAATCCGGTGCCCGAGCTGGACAAGCTGGAACAGGACATTTTGACGACCGCCAACGAATTGGGCATCGGCCCGATGGGCTTTGGCGGCAAGTCCACCTTGCTCGGAGTAAAGATTTGCGCCATCAACCGGCTGCCCGCTTCCTACTTCGTCTCCGTCAGCTACATGTGCTGGGCTTACCGGCGCCTGGGCGTCACGCTCCAGCCCAACGGCGAGATTGGACAGTGGCTGTATTGAGGCCGCCCTCATTGGCTGCGTCTGCCACCGTCCCCGCTTCTGCAAAGGCTCGATCCAGTTTGATTTAGTTTGATCCGGCTTGATTTGGTTTGACTTGGTTTGACTTGGTCTGACTTGGTTTGACTTGGTCTGACTTGGTTTGACTTGCTTTGACCGGGTTTGATAGGCGTTGACGATTCGTCCGATCCGCCCGATCCGTCCCGCAGCCTTGATTCGGTTCGACTCGGCTTGACTGAGCCTGACTTGGTTTGACTTGCGTCAGCGCACAACCTGACACCGCCGCAACACGCGCCGGGCGTACTCCCTGTCCTTCCTCCGAAGGGGCAGAAGGCTTGGGAAAGCAGAGCCGTTGCGATTGAGAGGAAAATGAACCACGGATTGCCCGCATAACACGGATAAGAAGTTGCAGATTCGGGATCCCATCCGTGGAATCCGTGAAATCCGTGGTGAAATCTCCTAAGAAACGTGGCAGCAACGATAGATGCTGCATGCCAGATTGTGGAGCAAACTGGGCTTCGCAGGCGGCTCCGAGCCAGGCTGATTCTCTGGTTGCGACCATCACGTTGGTCTTGGTTTCTGAATGGCTGTACGAGTTCAATTTGCGGCAATTCGTGAAATTCGTTTCCAAATAAACCCGGCTGCACCAGGGACTCTGCCCGCCCCGGAGCGCCGAGCTCCTGCTCGGCGCGAACAAAAAAGCCCCGCGGCGGCAGCTTCGGATCCCGCGTTCCGGGTTCCGAGTTGTGGGCCAACTCCGAACCTGGTGGGGCGAGCGTCCCCGCGAGCCTCGTTGGTTCCAAGTCCCCGGTCTTTGGCCAACTCGGAACCCGGAACCCGGAACGCGGAACGTGACTCAATCCCGCCCGGCACTTGACGCAATTCGTCGCGCACAGCCGCCAATGTACGAGGCCGGCGCAGGAGTAAAAGC